>CAZZIL010000522.1:0-3857 GCA_964654265.1 uncultured Gammaproteobacteria bacterium
GGCCTGCGCGAGGAGCTGGTGGATGCCTACAGGCGCTACACCACGAGCTTCACCAAGATCGCCAACCCCCGGATCGACAAAAGGGTCTCGGATGAGATCAACGGCGGGACCCTGTGGCCGGAGCCCCTGTTGCAGCTCAACCCGACCTTCAAGCCGGGCGGGACGGTCGACGACCTGGTCGAGGAAGGCACCTTGGACCGGCGGTGCGCCGACATTTTCCGGATCGACAAGAGCGCCGCCGACCCGGGGGGGCGGCAGCTCACGCTCCACACCCACCAGGCGGAGGCGATCCGCAAGGCGCGGGAGGGCAAGTCGTACGTCCTGACAAGCGGCACCGGGTCGGGCAAGAGCCTCGCGTACATCGTCCCGATCGTCGACCACGTCCTGCGCAACGGTGCCGGCCAGGGCATCCAGGCGATCGTCGTCTACCCCCTGAACGCCTTGGTCAACAGTCAGGACGAGGAGCTCAAGAAGTTCCTGGGGGACGAGGAGGGCGGTGACCGACCGCCGGTGCGGTTCCTGCGGTACACCGGCCAGGAGAGGGGGGAGAAACGCGAGCAGCTCCGCGAGAACCCGCCCGACGTTCTCCTGACGAACTTCATGATGCTGGAGATGCTCCTCACCCGCGCCGAGGATCGCGACTTGGCGCGGGCGGCCCGGGGACTGCGCTTCCTCGTGCTGGACGAGTTGCACACCTACCGGGGCCGGCAGGGGGCGGACGTCGCCCTGCTTGTCCGTCGGTGTCGTCTCGCCCTCGGAGGGAGTGACATGGTCTGTGTCGGCACGTCCGCGACGATGGCGAGCGGTGCCGCCTCGTCGGGTGAGCAGAAGGGTCAAGTCGCCTCGGTCGCGACAACGTTCTTCGGCACCGACGTCTCCCCGGACCAAGTGATCGGGGAGACGCTGACGCGCGCAACGCCGGAGGTGGATCCCAACGCCCCGGACGTTGTCTCTGCCTTGGCGGACACGATCAGGGTGGGCGCGGAGCCTCCCGGCACATACGAGGAGTTTCGGCGGGATCCGATGTCCTCGTGGATCGAGTCGGCCTTCGGGGTCACCTGCCGGGAGGGAGTCTTGGTGCGGCAAGAGCCCCGGCGTCTGAAGGGCAAGGGCGGTGTCGCCGGGGAGCTGGCGGGCCGGACCGGCACCAGCGAGGAGGCGTGCGAGACGGTACTGACGCGGTACCTGCTGAAGGGGTCCGAGCTCAGGGAGAGGCCCGAGAGCCGGTTTCCGATCTTCGCCTTCCGCCTCCACCAGTTCCTGACGCGGGGCGACACCGTGTGGGCAACCATCGAGCCGTCGGCGGTCCGCCACCTTGAGATCAGCAAGCTCGGCTCGAAGCCCGGTGAGCCGGACAAGCCCCTGTTCCCTCTCGTGTTTTGCCGGAGGTGCGGCGCCGAGTACTACCGGGCCACCGTGGACGACACCAGCGGGCGACGGTTGGTGCCTTGGGAGGACCGAAGCGACCGGCGGGAGGTCGCCTACCTGTACGTCTCGGAGGACGCCCCTTGGCCGACGGACCGGGGAGACGAGCTGCTCCGCCTCCCGAGTCTCCTGAAAGAGACGGCGGGAGCCGGCGAGCGCATACGCCGCGATGCCAAGGGCGACGTGCCTGAGCAGGTCTGCGTTGACGCGAGCGGCAGGATCGTTCCCGAGGGAGGGATCCCCGGCGCCCTCATCCGGAAGAACTTCCTGTTCTGTCTGAACCCGGCCTGCGGGGTCACCTACACGCGCACCCAGAGGTCGGAGAAGGCGAAGCTCGGCACGCTCGGGGTCGACAACCGTAGCACGGCGACCACCATCCTTGCCGTCCAGTCACTGGTCGCCCTCCAGGACAGCGGCCTGCACAAGAAGACGGCGCGGAAGCTGCTGAGCTTCACGGACAACCGGCAGGACGCGTCCCTTCAAGCCGGGCACTTCAACGACTTCGTCCAGGTGATGCTGCTTCGCTCCGGCCTCCACAACGCCATGCGGCGCAAGGGTCCCGGCGGCCTGGGACACGGGGAGCTCGCGAGCGCGGTCTTCGATGCGCTGGAGCTGCGCTTCGAGGATTACGCGGCGGATCCCGATGTCCAGGGTCCCGCGCGCACCGCGACCCAGAACGCGTTGCGGCGCGTGATCGGCTACCACCTGTACCAGGATCTGCGATGGGACTGGCGGATCACCGCGCCCAACCTTGAGGGATGCGGGCTGTTGCGCTTCGAGTACGACGGCGTGCACGGCGCGGACAGTCTCCTTGACGACGACGGGCTGTGGAGCGAAGGGATGGGGCAGGGTGCCGCACGAGGGGGCGAGGGACCTCTCCCGGTGCCGCCCGCCTTGGCGGGATGCTCGCGCGGCACACGCGAGCGACTGCTGTCGACCTTGCTGGATGTCATGCGGCAGGGGCTGGCCATCAAGGTGGATGTGCTTGAGGACCAACGGCAGCTGAGCCTGGTCAACGAGACGCAACCCCGGTTGCTGGAGGGAACCGTCTGGCACCTTGACGACCATCGCGACCTCGTCAAGGCGAGGGTTGCCTATCCGAGGGCCGAGCAAAAGAGCAGGCGCGATGACCCGATGGGAGTGTTCTTCTCCTCGCACGGGCGATACGGGCGCTTCGTCAAGCGGGAGCTCTCGGAGTTCTTGGAGAAAGGCGGCCGGGAAGAGATCGACGGCATCATTCGCTACCTGTTCGCCGCGTTGCGGCGCTACGGCGTCATCGAGCAGGTCCGCAGCGGCGAATTCCCCGGGTGTCAGATCAACCCGGACGCCATGCGCTGGCTGGACGCCCCGGGAAAGGCCGTCCCGCCGGACCTCACGCGGCTGGAGGAACCCGGCAAGACGGACCTCGAGGTCAACCGCTACTTCGTCGAGTGCTACAAGAGCTTCATCGACCTGAAGTGCGTGCTTGAGGCGCGTGAGCACACGGCCCAGGTGTCCGCGGCCGAGCGGGCCGAGCGCGAGGAGCGGTTCCGGGAGAACCAACTTCCTCTTCTGTTCTGCTCGCCGACGATGGAGCTGGGCGTCGACATCGCCGAGCTCAACCTCGTCAACCTGAGGAACGTCCCGCCGACGCCGGCGAACTACGCGCAGCGTAGCGGCCGTGCGGGGAGAAGCGGGCAGCCGGCGCTCGTCTACACCTACTGCGCGGGCCGCAGCCCGCACGACCAGTACTACTTCGGGCATCCGGGCAGCATCGTGAGCGGATCGGTCACGCCGCCGCACATCGACCTCCGGAACCGGGACCTGATCCGTGCGCACCTCCACGCCATCTGGCTGGGGGTGGCGCGCCCCGACCTGGGGCGGACGCTCATGAGCGTGCTGGACGTGCATCCCGACGGCAAGAGGACGGACCTCCCGGTGAAGGCGGAGCTGCGGCGGATGTTTGACGACCCCGAGCATCGCGCCGCCGCCGTCGCGATGGCGGGCCGGCTCACCGAGGACCTGGGGCGGGAGCTGGCGGACGCCCCATGGTTTACGCCGGGATGGCCGGCGGAGACGCTGGAGCAGATCGGGCGCTCATTCGATTCGGCGTGCGACCGGTGGCGCGACCTGTACCGGTCGGCGGTCTCGCAGCGCGAGCTGCACCACAAGATCGTGGGCGATCCCAACCGGCCCGAGGGCGAGCGCAACCACTCCAAGCGGCTGCGGCAACAGGCGGAGTCCCAGATCAGCCTGCTGACGAAGGGCGGTCACGCGCACGAGGGCGACTTCTACTCCTACCGCTACTTCGCGACCGAGGGGTTCCTGCCCGGGTACAACTTCCCGAGGCTTCCGCTGTCGGCCTACGTGCCTGGGCGCAAGAGGAGGCAGAGGTCGGACGAGTACATCTCACGGCCACGGTTTCTTGCGATATCGGAGTTCGGGCCTCAGGC
>CAZZIL010000523.1:0-2674 GCA_964654265.1 uncultured Gammaproteobacteria bacterium
AGTTCGGCGGCCCGGAAGGGCGCTACTGCCCGGCCGGCGTCTACGAGTACGTCGAGCAGGACGGCGAGACGGTCCTCCAGATCAACGCGCAGAACTGCATCCACTGCAAGACGTGCGACATCAAGGACCCGACGCAGAACATCCACTGGACCCCCCCGGAGGGCGGGGGCGGCCCCCAATACACGGAGATGTGACCGTGGGGACCGAACGAAGCCGCGCGAAGGCCGCCGGGCGCGACCCCGGCGCGGAGCCCCCGAACGAGACCCTGTTCCGGTTCATGCGCACGGCCGAGAAGATCGCCGACGAGATGCGCGCGGTGACCTTGAGCCTGTTCCGCAACAGCCCCAAGATCACCGTCAAGAAGGACGGGTCGCCCGTGACACGGGCCGACAAGGACGCCGAGCAGGTCGCGCGCAAGATCATCTCGGCGCGCCACCCCGGGCACGGGTTCCTCGGCGAGGAGTTCGGGCACACCAAGGGGCGCGAGTTCGTGTGGGTGGTCGACCCGATCGACGGGACCCGCTCGTTCGTGTCGGGATGCCCGACCTTCGGGACGCTGATCGCGCTGACGGAGAACGGAATCCCGCGGGTCGGCGTGGTCGACCTGCCGGCCCTCGATGAGCGCTGGGTCGCCTGCGACGGCAGCGGCGCGATCCACAAGGCACGGAAACGCTCCAGGAGGGTCGGCGCCGCCAAGACCGCGAAGATCGCCCAGGCGACGTCCGCGACGACCGCCATGCTCGACCGGCCCGACAAGATGAACCCGGGGACGCGCCGGCTGCTCGACGCGTGCAAGAGCCACCGCATCGGCGGCGACTCGCTCAACTACGGGCTGGTCGCGAGCGGACACCTCGACATCGCGCTCGACATCGACATGAAGCCGTTCGATTTCCTGGCGCTGGTGCCGGTGGTGCGGGAGGCGGGCGGTCGCATCACCGACTGGAAGGGGAAGGAGCTCACGATCGACAGCGGGGAGCAGGTCGTCGCGAGCGCGAACCCGGCCCTTCACGCACAGGCGCTGGTCGCGCTCGGGAAGTAGCCGCCCGCTGTGTCCCGGTCTCCCGGCGACAAGGAAGCCGCGCCCGCCTGTTCTCCCGGACCCCTGATCGGATTCCCCCTCCCGTCTCATGGGAGTGGTTGGGGTTGCCCTGTGTCGGGGTATCATTGCACCCATGGATGAGCAACGCATCAACCCGTTCACCCCCGATGCGGGGGACCCACCCCCACTCCGGGTCGGGCACGCGAGTGTGGTGCGGGGACTGACGAGGCGTCTACGCCGAATCCTGAGTGGCACCCGCGGGGGCATTATGTTGCTCTACGGTCCCCGAGGGAACGGGAAAACCACGTTGCTGTTCGAGCTTTTGAGTTGGGCCAAGAAAGGAGGTGCCCAGATCCGCCTCCGACCAGCCAACCAGCTCACCGGGGATCCAAAGAATATCGCCCAATCCCTCTACGACGATGGGGTGCCGCAACCCGACGTGACCGCGACCGCGCAGGCGAACGTTGGAGTGGCAAAGGGGAGCATCACCTTCAAGCCGCCGCGGCACGATTCGATCGAGTCGGCACTGGTCGATCTGGCTAAATCCCGCCCGTCCGTCCTGCTCATTGACGAGGCCCACACCTTGTCCCCCGCAATGGGGGTCACCATCCTGAACGCCGCCCAAGTGTGCGTTGGACAACGGATCCCGCTCCTGACAGTGTTGTCAGGAACTCCCGGGATTCGCCAAAGCCTCAGGAAGATGGGAGCCAGCTTCTGGGAACGTTGCACCAAGCTGAAGGTCGGGCGATTGGAGTCCGATGCCGAGGTCAGGGCAGCGCTGTCGGTCCCGGCAACGCAGTCAGGGTTGCCCTTCGAGGACAGCGCCCTGGACCTGCTCGTGTCGGAAGCCCAGAGGTATCCGTTCTTCATCCAGCTGTTGGGCGACGCGTCCTGGGAAGTCGCCTGCGAACGGGGGCACGACCGCATCAGCCTAGCTGATGCGCAAGAGGGGGTGCAAGCCGTGCACTCGCACCGGGAGGAGCTTTACGGCGACCGAGCGGACGAGATCACCGATGCGGGACTGTACGATGAGGCCTTGGCCGTCTCAAGGGCCATAATGGACCGCGTGGACCCCGTACTTTCAGGGCACGAGCTCGATGAGATCATGAGTGCCGCGGTTCCTGCCGGGAGGGTCGCGGCGTTGCATGCCAGAGACGGGCTGGTGGGACTGGGACTGATCTGGGAGGCGTCCCCGGGCGTCTGGGAGCCCGGAATCCCATCCCTGTGCAAGTTCATCGTGACACAACATCGCGAGAGGTGACCCCGGATCGGCTCCCTGCCCCCGTGCGAGAAACCCGTCACGGCAGTCCCGCACCAACAACGCCATCTCTTCCCCGTCCAACCCCTTGGCAGAGCGTCGTGGGACGTGGCCGGCCTGAAAGGTCGTGATCACATCAGCTTGGCCGATGCGCAGGAGGGCTTGGCGGATGCCCGCGAGCAACGCGAGAGATTCTACGGTGTCCGCTACACTGAGATCACCGAACGGGGCCTGTGCGACGAGACCTTGGCTGTGCTCCAAGACGATTGTGGGCATTGGGGCGGACCCGGCGGTTCCCGCACGCGAGCTCGGCAGGATGCCGTCGCGTTGACGCAAGGCGGAACGTCGCGGGTTGGCATGATCGACCTGCCGACAAC
>CAZZIL010000524.1:0-1557 GCA_964654265.1 uncultured Gammaproteobacteria bacterium
CCGGCCGGGCGGCTGAGTGCCGCCCGGCCGGGCAACCGGGAAACCCGCGCGCACAATCCTGTATCATTCCCCCATGGGCAAGGGCCGGGACAGGGAGCGGGACCGGGGGCTGGACAACCCGTTCGAGCCCGGGCCGGGGACCATCCCGCCGCACCGGGCCGGGCACGAGGCGGCGGCGCGCGCGCTGCACCGGTGCCTGGAGCGCGTGGGGGACGGGAACCCCGGGGACGTGTTCGCGTTGCACGGCCCCCGCGGCAACGGCAAGACCGTGCTGATGGCGGAGATCGAGAGGCGGGCGCCGGCGCTGGGCGTCACGACCGCCTGGGTGGTCCCGGGCGGCCTGGGCCGGCAGTCCGCCGAGGGGTTTGCCCAGGTTGTGGCGGACGCGATCGCCCCGTTCCGGGAGGCGGACAGCGGGGGCGCGTCCCCGCTGGCCGAGGGGGTGTTGCGCGAGGCGTCGTCATCGCGGCCGCTCGTCCTGTTCGTCGATGAGGCGTACAACCTGTCGCCGGCGGCCGGGGAGTGCGTTGTCCACGCGGCGCGGCGGTGCATCGCCGACGGGCTTCCGCTCATGGTCGCGCTCGCGGGCACGCCGGGGATGCGGCCGATCCTGGAGCGCGGCGGCGTCTGGGAACGCATGCGCCGGTTTCGGATCGGGCGGCTGGAGTCTCCGGATGCCGCGCGGGACGCGCTGGCGATCCCGGGGGTGGAGTCGGGACTGCCGTTCGACGAGGATGCGCTGGACCACCTGGTGGCGGAGAGTCAGAGGTACCCTTTTTTCGTCCAGGTGGTGGGCGAGCAGTCGTGGGATGCCGCCATCAGTCGCGACCCGGACGCGGACCGCATCACGCTGGAGGACGCCCGCACCGGCGTGCGCACGGGGGCGGACCGGCGGCAGGCCATCTACAGCAACCGGCGGCACGAGGCGGGGGACAAGAGGATTCGGCCCGAGATACTGGCGGTATCGAGGAAGTTTGTCTCCCTCGGCGGCGACGCCACGGTCTCCCGTGAGGAGCTGGGGAGGGCAGTCAGGCCCGGGCTCTCGCAGGGCCGGTCCGTCGACGCCGCCATCCGGGAGCTGCTGACCGTGGGGCTCGTCTGGGAGAACAAGGACCTGGAGTGGGAGCCGGGAATCCCGTCGCTTTGCGCCCACTTCGCGAAGCACGAGGCTGCTTACTGACGTTCCGGGGAGTCCCCGGGCCTGTCGCGGCGCATTGGGCTGTTGCGCCTTCGCAAGGCGGGGCGCCGCGCCGGGACGGGTGGCGGCAGGGCGTTGCCGTGCGTCCCACCGTCGGCCAGGTGGCGTTTGCGGTGGACCGGCCTCCCCCGAGGCCTGGGGTGCCTGCAAGGAGGGCGCGGCCGAGCGGCAGTGTCTTTGTGCCTTGGCGAGGTGAGGCGTGGCGGGGCGGCGCCAGTCGCCGGAGATCCCGGGGCTGGCGTGGTCGCGACCCGGAGCGGTCACCGTCGACACGCGCCGGTTCGACCGTCCCGTCAACTCCGTTCCCGGGCTGAGCCTTGAAGGGGGTTGCCCGCGAAGCGGGCCGAGGCCGCTCGTGG
>CAZZIL010000525.1:0-9151 GCA_964654265.1 uncultured Gammaproteobacteria bacterium
GTGACTCCTGAACCTGTCGAGCCACTCGAGCTTGTGGCGGTACTTCTCCGAGCCGACCGCGCTGCCGTTGGGGACGTACGCGCCGACCAGGCGGATTCCGCCGACGGTCGCGGAGATCACCCGGCTTGCCGGGTCGTCGTAACCCGGGATCCCGCGCGACACGTCCGTGGCGGGAAGACGGGTGACGATGGCCACACCGTTGTAGGTCTTCTGCCCGTGGACGTGGGCCCGGTAGCCGATCTCCTCTAGGCGCTGTGCCGGGAACATGTCGTCGACGCACTTGGTCTCCTGCAGGCAGAGCGCGTCGATGTCTTGGGCCTGCAGCCAGTCGCACACGTGGTCGATGCGCCGGCGCACCGAGTTGACGTTCCAGGTCGCCAGTCGCAGCGCGGCGCCGGCCATCACCGCAACCCGTGGCGGCGCAGCAGCGCCCCCGGGCGCGGTGGGCGCCCGACCAGCTCGGCGAACGACTCCGCGGTCGGCCGCGAGCCGCCGACCTCCAGCACCGAGCGCCTGAACGGGAGCCCGGCGCGGTGGAAGGCCCCCTCCCGGCCGATCAGCCGCTGCGCGTGCTCGAACGCGTCGGCCGCGAGCACCTCGGCCCACAGGTAAGAGTAGTAGCCGGCGGCGTAGCCGCCCCCGAAGATGTGGTCGAACCCGCAGTGGAAGCGGTCGTAGTCCGGGTGGCGCACGACGGAGACCTTCCGGCGCACGCGGCGCAGCACGCCGGTGACGTCCTCCGCCGCCCTCGGGTCGCTGTGGATCTCCAGGTCGAACAGCGCGAGCTCGACCTGGCGCAGCAACGCCAGTCCGCTCTGCTGGCGGTGCGAGGCGAGGATGCGGCGCCGAAGTCCCGGCGGGATCGGCCGCCCGGTCTCGCGGTGGCGGGAGACCCATCCCATCACGTCCGGGCGCCAAGCGTAGCTCTCGAGATACTGGCTCGGCAGCTCGATGGCGTCCCACTCGACGCCGTTGATGCCGGCGACGCCGGGCTCGTCGACACGGGTCAGCAGGTGGTGCAACGCGTGCCCGGCCTCGTGGAAGAGCGTGAACACCTCTTCCGGCGTCAGCAGGCAGTCGCCGTCCGCGTCCGGCGGCGGGTAGTTGCACACCATGTGGCAGGCGGGCCGCACCGTCCGGCCGCGCACCCGGCGCCGGCCGACGGCATCGGCCATCCAGGCGCCGGAGCGCTTCGACTCGCGCGCGTGGAGGTCGAGGCACAGGTTGCCGATCGGCGTGCCGCCGAGGGAGCGGACCTCCCAGTGGCTCGCGTCCCGGTGCCACAGCGGCGCCGGGGCGGGACGCAGCCGCACCCGGAACAGCCGCGACAGCAGCCGGCGCAGCCCGCCGATCACCGTCGCCTTCGGGAAATACTCGCGCACCGCGGTCTCGCTATAGCCGAACAGGCGCCGGCGCATCCGCTCGGAGGCGTGCGCCATGTCCCAAGGCTCCAGCCGGCGGATGCCGAGGTGCTCGCGCGCGAAGTCGCGCAGCGCGCCGAGTTCCCGCAACGCGTGCGGCCGGGCCTTCTCGGCCAGGCCGAGCAGGAAGTCGCGCACCTCGGCGCGCGACCCGGCCATGCGGGTTTGCAGGCGCATCTCGACGTGGTCGGGGAACCCGAGCAGCCGGGCCTGCTCGGCGCGCAGCCGGAGCAGCTCCGAGACCACCGGCCGGTTGTCGGCGGCGCACGCGTCCAGGTCGCTCGCGCGGGTCAGGTGGGCGCGGTGCATCTGCGCGCGCAGGTCGCGGTCGGCGCAGTGGCGCATGAACGGCGCGTACGACGACATCAGCAGCGTGAAGCGCAGCCCTGCGCCGCCGTGCGCCCGCGCGCTGTCGCGCGCCTGCGCCGCGATGTCGGCGGGGAGGTCGCCCAGGTCGGCGTCCTCGCCGGCCCACAGGGCGAAGGCGTCGGTGGCGTCGAGCAGGTTCTTGCTGAACTGCGCCGACAGGGCGGCGAGCCGCTCGGAGTTCCGGCGGAACCGGCGCTGGTCCGCCGGGGCGAGCGCGACCCCGGACAGCTCGAAGTCGCGGACCGCGTCGGCGATGACCTTGCGCCGCGCCCGGGTCAGGCGCGACGGCCGGGCGTCGAGCACCGACTTGAGGCGGCGGAAAAGGCGGGCGTCCTGGCCGACGCGGTCGTGGAACCCGGCGAGCCGGGTCGACCACTCCATGCGCGCCTGCTGCCACCGCTCGGTCGACACCACCGCGCACATGTGCTCGACCTGCGCCCAGGTCTCGTCGATCCGCGCCATCAGCTCCTCGAGCGGGGCGACGGTGCGCTCCCAGTCGGGCGGGGTCGGGTCCGCCGCCAGCCGGGCGACGATGCGCTCGCCCTCCCGCAACAGCCTCCGCATCGCCGGGCCGACGTGGGACGGCCGGATGCGGTCGTAGGCGGGAAGGGGGCCGAAGTCGAGCAGGGGGTTTGCCATCGGGCTAGTATATATGGCGCCTCAGCCGGGTGTCCTGCAGGATCTTCGCCGAGATCTCCTCGACGGAGCGGTGGGTGACGTCGATGACCGGGACGCTCGCCGCGCGCAGCAGGCGCTCGGCGGCGCGGATCTCGCGCTCGCAGTTGCCGATGTCGGCGTAGGCGCTGCGCGGGCGCCGCTGCTCGCGGATCTGCGCGAGCCGCGACGGGAGGATGGTGAGCCCGTAGAGCGTGCGGGCGTGGCTTTCGAGCACCTCGGGCAGCCCCTTGCGCCCGAGGTCCTCCGGGACCAGGGGATAGTTCGCGGCGAAGATCCCGAAGTGGATCGCGAGGTAGAGGCAGGTCGGCGTCTTCCCGCAGCGCGAGATGCCGACCAGGACGATGTCGGCGCGCTCCAGCCGGCTGACGTCGGCGCCGTCGTCGTGCGCGATCGTGAAGTTGATCGCGTCGATGCGGCGCTGGTAGCTGTCGAAGCCGCGGATGCTGTGCGACGTCCCGGTCTGCCGCGAGGCGCCGCGGCCGATCTCGCGCTCCAGGTCGCCGATGAACGCGTCGAAGAAGTTGATGAAGAGGCACGAGGAGCCGCCGATGATCGCGCTGAGCCCGCGGTCGACGAGCGTGCCGAACACGAGCGGGCGGGTCCCCCGCTCGCTCGCGACGCGGTCGATGCGCGCGGCGATCTCCCGCGCCTTCCCCTCGGTGTCGACGAACGGGAAGGTGCGCTCCTCGATGTCGAGCCCCTCGAACTGCGTGAGCAGGCTGCGCCCGAACATCTCGGCGGTGATCCCGGTGCGGTCCGACACGTAGAACGCCGTGCGCCTCGTCGCGGGCGCGTCCCCGCCGGCCTCGGCCCGGTCCGGCGGGGTCACCCGACGATGATCACGTGGAGACCCAGCGGGCCGTGCGCCCCGCGCACCAGGGTCTGCTCGATGTCGGCGGTGACCGACGGCCCGGTGACGAACGAGAAGCTCCGCGGCAGGCCCGGCCCCGCGGACAGGACCGCGCCGACCGCCTCGCCGACGGTGCGCACGATCCGCCCCTTCTCCAGCACGCACACGTGGCGCGCCGGCAGCAGGCTCGCCTCGAGCCCGCCGGGCACGGCGCTCGTCACCACCAGCGAGCCGGTCTCGGCGACCGCGCACAGCGCGCCGGTGACGGCCGCCTCGCAGTCGGCCGGCGCGTGCGCGGGCGAGACATCGAGCCCCTCGCCGCCCCAGGCGATGCCCGCGACGTCCGCGGAGCAGGCGATCTTCCCGGCGCACGCCTCCGCGCCGAGGTGGCGCCGGAGCGCCGCCGGCACGGCGCCGGCGTCCGCCACGCGCTCGCACGTCGCCGCGACGTCGGCGAGGCGCCCGGCGAGCATCCCGGCCAGCCCCTCCGGGTCGGCCGGCTCCGGCTCCGGCGGCCGGGCCGGGGCGGGCGCGGCCGGGCGCCCCTTGAGGCCGCGGCGGATGCCGCCGAGGACCGCCTCCTTCCTCGGGTTCACCGCGGCGCCTCGACGACGTTGCGGGGCGTCCCCGCCATGAAGGCCTCGATGTTCCCGGTCACCTGCCGCGACAGCTCGGCGAGCGAGTTGCGCGAGACCCAGGCGACGTGCGGCGTCACCAGCAGCCCGGGGTGGCGGAGGCTGAGCATCGGGTGGTCCGCCGGCGGCGGCTCCTGCTCCAGCACATCGAGCGCCGCCCCGGCAAGCTTCCCGGAGTGCAGCGCCGCGGCCAGCGCGGCGTGGTCCACCAGCCCGCCGCGCGCCGTGTTCACCAGGATCGCGCCGTCGCGCATCCGCGCGATGAAGCCGGCATCGACCATCCCGGCGTTCTCCGCCGTCAGCGGACAGTGCAGCGACACCACGTCGCTGCGGCCGAGCAGCTCATCAAGCCCGAGGCGCGGCAGCCCGTCGTCGGTCCCGCGCGACAGGTAGCGCACGTCCATCCCCATCGCGGTCGCGAGGTCCCCGGTCGCGCGGCCCAGGTTGCCGGCGCCGACAATCCCTAGGCGGAGGCCGTCGAGGTCCAGCACCGGGTGGCGGTCCAGCCAGAAGATCGGCGACTCCTGCCATTCCCCGGCGGACACGCTGGCGTGGAAGTTGTGGATGTTCCTGAGGATGCACAGCAGCATCGCGACCACGTGCTCGGCGATCCCCCGGTTGGCGTAGGCGCGCACGTTGCTCACGGTGATCCCGCGCTCGGCGCACTTCCGCAGGTCGATGTGGTTGTGCCCGGTCGCGGCGATCGAGATCATCCTGAGGCCTGGCGCGGCATCGATCTCGCGGGCGCCGACCGGCGCCTTGTTGGAGATGACGATCGCGGCGCGGCGGATGCGGTCCGCGACCTCGCCGGGGGACGTGGTCCCGTGCTCGACCCACTCGTGGTCGAACGACGGCCTCGGCAACGGGACGCCGTTGGTGTCCTGGTCGAGCACGACGATGACGGGCCGGGTCACTTGCGTTTGCGGGACTGCATGAAGGGCCTGCCGTCGGTGGCGACGCGCATGTCGCGGCGGGCGAACCACCCCTTGGCGCCGGGCAGGCGCCGGACGTACCCGTCTCGGGAGCGCGCCAGCCGGAGCGCGCGCGCGGCGACCCGGTTCCACAGCGAGTACGCCCACGGGTGGAGCGCGGACCAGCCCCACAGCGCCATCAGCGCGCGCTCGACCCGGCCGGGCCGGACGCGCCGCTCGGACAGGTCCTCGCGCAGCTTGCGCATCAGGTCCGGCAGCGGGATCTTCGCCGGGCACACCACCTCGCAGGCGCCGCAGAACGTCGCCGCGTAGGGGAGGTCCGCGTTGTCGCGCAGCCCGCCGAGCAGCGGGGTGAGCACGGACCCCATCGGCCCCGGGTAGGGCGAGTTGTACGGGTGCCCCCCGATCTTCTGGTAGACCGGGCAGTGGTTCATGCACGCGCCGCAGCGGATGCAGCGCAGCATCTCCTGGTAGGCGGTGCCGAGCAGCGCGGCGCGGCCGGCGTCGACGAGCACCACGTGGTGCTCGGCCGGGCCGCCGGCGTCGCCGTCGCGCCGGCAGCCCGTCGTGACGGAGACGTAGGTCGAGATGCGCTGCCCGGTGGCCGACGCGGTCAGCGCCGCGAGCAGGTCCGGCAGGTCCCGAAGCGACGGGATCACCTTGTCGATGCCGGCGACGGTGACGTGCACCCGCGGGAGCGTCGACACCAGCCGGCCGTTCCCCTCGTTGGTGACGAGCACGGCGCTGCCGGTGTCGGCCGCCAGGAAGTTCGCGCCCGACAGGCCCATGTCGGCGTCCAGGAAGTGGGGGCGCAGCATCGCGCGCGCCTCGCGCGTCAGCGACTCGGCGTCCGACTTGGGCGGCGTGCCGTGCTTCTCGGCGAACAGCGCCGAGATCTGCTCGCGCGTCTTGTGGATCACCGGCGCGATGATGTGCGACGGCCGGTCGCGGTCCAGCTGGACGATGTACTCGCCCAGGTCGGTCTCCACGACGGAGATCCCCTGGCGCTCCAGCGACTCGTTGAGGCGGATCTCCTCGGTGATCATCGACTTCGACTTGACGACCTTGCGGCAGCCGGCGTCGCGGGCGATGCGCGCGACGATCTCCCGGGCGTCGTCCTCGGTGCTCGCCCAGTGCACCGTCGACCCGGCCTCGCCGGCGGCGACCTCGAACTCGTCGAGCAGGCGGTCCCAGTTGGCGATCGCGTGGTCGCGCACGGCGCGCACGCGCTCGCGCAGCGCCTCGAAGTCGCCGATCTGCCCGACCGCCTCGCGGCGCGCGCCGGTCGCGTTCCCCTTGAACTTGCCGAGCGCGCGCTGCAGCCGCGCGTCGCCGAGCGCGACGGAGGCGTCGCGCACGAAGCGCACCGAGGAGACGTGCACGCTACGCCTCGAGCGCCTCGGCGAGGTGGAGCACCCGCGGCCCGCCGCCGCGGCGCGACAGCCGCCCCTCCACGTTGAGGATGCAGCCGAGGTCGCCCATCACCAGCGCCGGGGCGCCGGTCGCGATCGCGCAGTCGCACTTGGCGTCCGCCATGGCCGAGGAGATGTCGCCCATCTTCACCGAGAAGGTGCCGCCGAACCCGCAGCACGCGTCGGCCTCCTCCATCTCGGCGATCCGGTAGCCGCGCTCGCGCAGCATCCGCCGCGGCGCCGCGCCGATGCCGAGCTCGCGCAGCCCGGCGCAGCAGTCGTGGTAGGTCACCGACCCCAGCCCGTCCCGGTGCGCCGGGACAAACCCCCGCCCGTCCAGGAACTCCGACAGCTCCGAGCACTTCCCGGCCGCCGCCGCGACCAGGTCGCGGTCGCGCCCCGCGCCCTCCGCCAGCCGCGGGTAGTGCACGCGCACCATGCCGGCGCACGACCCGGACGGCGCCACCACCCGGTCGCACCCGGCGAAGTCCCGCGCCCACTTGGCCGCGAGCCGCGTCGCGAGCGCGCGCTGGCCGTTGTTGTACGCGGGCTGCCCGCAGCACGTCTGCGTCCGCGGCACCACCGGCTCCGCGCCGCAGCGGCCGAGCAGCCGCAGCGTCGCCTCCGCGATCGACGGGCGCATCAGGTTCACCAGGCAGGTGACGAACACCCCGACCCGGCCGCCGCCACCGCCGGCCCTGTCCCCGCCGTCCGTCACGCCCGCGCCGTCCATGGTTTCATTGTATCCCCCGCCGGGGGATTTTGGGACCCGGACGGTCACCGGCGCTCGCGGGCGGCGAGCACGGCGAGGGTGGCGGCGACCCAGGCGGCGGGTGGGGCGAGCGCGCCGGCGGCGACCGGGACGGCGGGCGTGACCGCCGTGAGGCGCAGGGCGATCTGCGTCAGCAGGTAGTAGGCGAGCGTGAGCAGGAGCGCGACGCCGATGGCGCCGCCGACGGAGACGTGGCGGCGGTAGGTGACGAAGCACAGCCCGGTGAGCATGAGCAGTGGGATCGACAGCGACGCCGCCAGCTTCGACCACAGGACGGTGGCGAACAGGCGGTCCTCCTGGCGGTTCGACTCGAGGAAGCGCACCAGGGCCCAGAGCTCGCGCGCCGACATCTGCCGGGGCTCGGTGGTGAACGACTCGATGACCCGCGGGGTGATGCGGACGTCCCACTCGGCCGCCGGGACGGCGCGCTCCCGCCAGCCGTCGTCGCGCCGTTTCTCGCGGACGCCGCGCGCGGTCCAGCGCCCGCCGTCGCGGGTGGCGCGCGCGATCTCGCGCACGGAGTCGAGCGCGCCGCCGGGGCCCAGGGTGAACATGGTGATGTCGCGCAGTTCCCCGCCGTCCGGGGAGAGCCGCCCGATGCGGACGTAGCTGGGCCCGTCGATGATCCAGACGTCGTCGGCGGCGGAGATGAACGAGGCGCCGGTGTCGAGCTTCATCTCCTTGGCGAAGCGCGAGCTGGGCGGCATGGCGAGCTCGCCGACGAGGGCGTGGACGGCGCCCCAGAGCAGCCCGGCCTGCAGCACGAGCGCGGCGGCGCTGGTGGCGCGCAGCCCGGACGCGCGCAGCACCGTCATCTCGCGGCCGCGGTCCAGCAGGGCGAACGCGGCGGCGGAGCCGATGATCGCCGCGTACGGGAGGCTCTCGTAGAACGCCTCGGGGACGCGCGCGAGCGCGACGGCGACGGCGCGCCACCAGCCCTCGGCGCCGAAGTCGCCGAGCTCCTCGGTGATGG
Organism: uncultured Gammaproteobacteria bacterium; assembly: GCA_964654265.1. GTDB lineage: Bacteria > Pseudomonadota > Gammaproteobacteria > Tethybacterales > CBDBMS01 > CBDBMS01. Next base: position 8,043 of record CAZZIL010000525.1, read on the forward strand.
CGAGCGTGGTGATCAGGCCGATCACGGTCGCGCTCAGCAGCGCGGTGACCGACGTCAGGTGGAGGACGAACTGGAGGCGGAGGGTCCTCACCCGGGGCGTCCCCGCACGGCGGCGCGCAGCGCGAGCGCCGCCAGGATCGCCGCGAGCGCCGCGTGGGGCAGCAGCGCGACCGCCGCGGCGGGCGCCGGCCCCGGGTCGGCGCCGAGCTCCTTGGCCAGGCTGGCGACGCTGTGGACGAACCAGTAGCCGCCGATCGCGACCAGGACGCTGCCGGCGCGCGAGCGCCGCGCCTTCCGGCTCGCGAGCAGGGGCACGATGAGCGCGAGCAGCGCCAGGCTGGCCGGGAGCCCCATCCGCCAGGCGAACTCCGCCTGGCCGGGGCGCGACCCCAGGTCCAGGCCGCGCAGCGGCGTCGACTTGAGGCGCAGGTTGACCGCCTCCTCGGGCGGCGTGATCGAGATGCTGCCGCCGCGGAAGCGGATCTCGTGGGCGCGCCCGTCGCCGCCGCGCCCGACCGAGTACATCAGCCCGTCGGCGAGCATGAGCGCGCGCGCCTCCCCCTCGCCGGCGATGTCGCCGCGGGTGACGACGACGCTGTTGTGGGTGTCGTGGCGCCGCAGCAGCACGGTGCGCCCGTCCGTGATGTGGTAGACGATGCCGAGGCGCCCGATCTCGCCGAACGCCCCGGTGCGCCCGACGATCTCGGCCTCGTCGCTCGCCTGGCGCTTGATCGCCGCGACGGTGCGCCCGGCCCACGGGGACCCCTCCGCCGCCATCAGCCCGGAGACGACGACGAACGGGAGCGCGACGCCGAGGGTGGGGCGCATCCAGCCGAACGGCCCGACCCCGGCGACCTCCCAGAACAGCAGCTCGCGGTCGCCCCTCATCCGGTCGAACGTGGCGAGCAGCCCGGCGAGCAGCGCGAACGACAGCAGCAGCGGGACGTGGCGCAGCATCCCGAGCGCCACCACCAGCAGCAGGGTCGGAAGGTCCAGCGCGACGTCCGCCAGGTCGGCGAGCGCCCGGGTGGCCGACACCAGCATGAGAATCAGGCCCAGCAGGCACATGGTCGTCACCGACTGCGCCAGGACCTCGGCGACAAACGCCC
>CAZZIL010000526.1:0-2763 GCA_964654265.1 uncultured Gammaproteobacteria bacterium
CGCCAAGGCACGCTCCGTGAGGGTTGTGATGCGCAACCTCCTGAGGCGTCCGCTGTTGCTGATGGTCGACGAGGCGCACACGATATTGCCTGCGTTCGCCAAGATCCTGTTGCAGGTTGCCCAAGACTGCATCAACGAGCGACTTCCGCTTCTGCTGGTCCTTGCCGGCACGCCGGGGATTGAGGCGGGCCTCGGCCGTGCCGAGGCCAGTTTCTGGGAACGCGCGACCCGGCTGAAGATCGGACGGCTGGAGACCCGGGACGCCGTCCGGAAGGCCCTGTCGGTCCCGGCGGAGGAGTCGGGAATGTCGTTCGACGAGGCCGCGCTGGAGAAGCTGGTGGACGAGAGCCAGAGCTATCCGTACTTTGTCCAGTTCCTGGGAGGACAGGCATGGAATGCCGCCATTGCGCGGGCCCCGAACACGAGTCGCATCGAACTGAAGGATGCCGAGACCGGTGTGCGCGTGGGGGATGGGTTCCGGGAAGACTTCTACAGGGTGCGCCGGAACGAGGCGGAGACCCGGAAGATCCTGCCCGAGGCCGAGGCGGTCTCGAAGGCGTTCGCCGAACTCGGCGGTGACGGCGTGCTCTCCGATGCGCAGCTGAGGGGTGTGGTCCGGCCGGCGCTGTCGGAGGGCCGGACCATCAGGGATGCGCTTGACGAGCTGTCGGCCTTGGGGTTGGTCTGGCAGGTTAGGGGTCTGACTTGGGAGCAGGGGATTCCATCGCTTTGCACCTTTCTGGCAGAGAATGCAGAGACCGGGTGAAATCCGGGAGACCGATGGGTCTCTCCGGTCGGGCCCGGGGTGGGTGCGTGCGGGAAAGAGGGAGGAGCGGAGTCTTGGCGGAACGGCGGACGGCGCGACCGCCGGGTTGCGCGTTGCCCCCGGCTTCGACATCCGCCCGCCGCGGGACGCACGCCACAGGCGGGCGTGCGACGCTTTTCCTCGTCCGGCGCGAGGTCGCCGGGCACCACCCGCGAGGGGAGAGCGAAGCCCCGTGTCCGCGCCCGCAGGGCGCGGACACGGGGGGCGTTTGTTGCCGGGCGAAGCTCTCAGGTGGCGTGGACCAGATACATATGGCAGGCAAGCGGCTTTTCGGGACGGTGTTCCCCGGCACCGGCGGCGGACCTGATCTCTCCTTCCGAGCCTTGGCCGCCACGCGGCCACTCGACAGTGTTGAGCATCCTGTCCGCGGCGGTCGGCGTGTGCATCGCGAAGCGGCGGGAGTTGGGCGGGTGCGACCAGAGGGCGCAAGCCAGGGGCCCGCGAAGCGGCCCGCCTTACTCCCGCCCACTTCGCGGCGTGCGCGCCGGGAACCGCAAGGCGGCCGTGAGGCCGTAAGGGTGCGACAGAACGGGGGGCGAATGCCCCCCTCCTCATTCCCGCGCAGCGCTGGCTCCCGAAGGCCGAGCAGTGCGTGACCGGGAAGCCCCACGCAACTCGGGGACGCCACGATCCGCCCGCCCCTCAGCTGACGCACTCCTGCCAAATGTGTTGGACCACGTCAACCGCCCGGGGCGCCTTCGATGACATGGTCGCGTGGATGGGGCCCGACGAGCTCGTCGGGCGTCTCGCCCGCCACCGCGTGTTCCCGGTGGATCCGTTGCCGCCGATCGGCCTGCCGGTCGACATCGGCGCGGTCGCCACCGACATGCCGCCGCCGGTGCCCACCGAGCTTGTCGGCGACGCCGCGTCCGGCCTGCCGTTGCAGCCGGCGCCGCCGCCGATCGTCGTCCCGCCGCCGTCGCCGACCGGCCCGCCGTCGCTCTCCCCGCCGTTGCTGCTGTACGTCGGCCCGGAGGGACACCTGGGCGGGCGACTGCTGACGCAGCAGGTCACGCTCGATGCGGCGGGCGCCCCCCTCGGGACCGAGTTCTCGATCAACGTGATCCGAAGGGTCGGGGGGGCCATCGTGATGAGCCGCGACGGGGAGCGGTTCTGCGATACCGCAGTCGTCGCCTGCAGGTCGTTCGCGCTCACGGCCGACCCCCAGACGATCAACGTCACGATCCGGCCCCTGCTCACCCCGTCCGGCGGCAGTTTTGGCAGGTTCACGCTGTCGCTGGCGCGCCCGCCGGGCGCCCCCGGCAACGAGGTGGATATCCGGAACGTGCTCAACACCGGCAGCCCTGACCGGGTGGTGGTGTTCGACCCGCCCACGTTGGGCTTCGATCCGTTCGCGACCGGGGAGCAGACGCTGACGGCGAAGGTCGCCCTGGAGACGAACAACCTTCCGCCGCGCCCGCTGCGGCTCCGGATCTTCGGCATGCCGACCACCGGGCCGCCGGTCGCGATGTTGCGCCCGTCGACGGGCTCCGCCGACGCCGACTGCGGGATGTTGGGCGGTGCCGGCGGCATCGTCGGCTGCGACATGAGCGGGTTGCCGGCGGCGCGCCGCAGCAGGTTCGACCTGAGAGTCGTGCTCACCGGGCCGCTCTCCCCCACGCCGCTGACGGTGACGCACAACCGAGGCAGCCTGTTCAGGGACTCCCTCGGGTTCGACAGGCTGGTGCTGCTCCCGTCGGCGAGCGTCGGCGCCCTGTGCGTCATCCACGACATCCTCGCGCGGCCGCTGGCGTGCGAGGTGCCGCGGCCGGTGTCGTATCCGCTGGCGGCCGACTCCATCCGCATGGCGCTTCAGATGCCGGTGGTGAACGTCCCCCGTGGCGGCATCGCGACGGTCACCGTCTCGGTGTCGGCGCCGACGAGCGCCGACGCCTTCCTGTCGCCGGGCGGCGCCGTCGACTGCGGCGGCGCGACCG
>CAZZIL010000527.1:0-10526 GCA_964654265.1 uncultured Gammaproteobacteria bacterium
GTCCAGCACGATCTTGTCGGTCTCAACCGCAACGAGCACCTGCCCTTGGGAGACGGTGTCGCCGACGGCGACACCCCACTCAAGGAGGGTGGCCTCCGCGATCGACTCGGCCAGCTCGGGGACGCGCACATCGGCCGGCGCCGATGCCGCCTCGGGCGAGGGGGCCGGCGCGGACGGCGCACGGGCCGCTTCCGGTGAGGGGGCGGCGGACGGCGCCGCCGCGCCCCCCTGGGGCGCGGCAGCCTCCGCTCCCCCCTCCGCGATTCTCCCGATCAGCTGGCCGCTGCTGACCGGGGTGGACGCCTCGACGACGACCTCCAGCGTCCCGGAGACCGGGGCCGGGACCTCCAGCACGATCTTGTCGGTCTCGACCTCCGCGAGCTTCTCGCCCGCCGCGACCGTGTCGCCGCTGTCCCGGCTCCAGCCGAGCAACGAGGCCTCCAAGATCGACTCGGCCAGCTCGGGGACGGTCACGTCGGCCACCGAGTCACTCCGCCTTCTTGCGCGGCCGCCCCGGCCGCTTGCGCGCCACGACGACCGCCGCCGTCGTCTGGGGCTTCGCGCCGCCGATCCCCAGCGCGCCGTTGATCACGGCCGCCTGCTCCTGCTTGTGCGACGAGGCGTGCCCGGTCGCCGGCGAGGCCGACGACGGGCGCATCGACACCAGGAGGGTCTGGTCGCCTGCGACCCGGGTGAACAGGCCCCGCAGCCGCAGCCACGCGCCCTGGTTCCGGGGCTCCTCCTGGCACCAGAGCAGCTCCGTCGATTTCGCGTAGGGCGCGAGACTCTCCTTGAGTTCCCGCTCCGGGTACGGGTAGAGCTGCTCCAGCCGCAACAGCGCGACGTCGTCGATCCCCTCGCGCTCGCGGGCCTCGTCCAGCTCGTAGTGGATCTTCCCGCTGCACAGCACCACGCGCCGCACCTTCGCCGGGTCGACGCCCCGGGTGTCGGGCAACACCGCGCGGAACCCGCCGTCGGCGAGCTCGGACAGCGGCGAGACCGCGTTCTTGTGGCGCAGCAGGCTCTTCGGCGAGATCACGACCAGCGGGCGCCGCAGCTTGCGGCGCATCTGGCGGCGCAGCATATGGAACACCTGCCCCGGAGTCGAGGGGACGCACACGTCCATGTTCGCCTCGGCGCACAGCTGAAGGTAGCGCTCCAGGCGCGCGGACGAGTGCTCGGGGCCCTGCCCCTCGTAGCCGTGCGGGAGGAGCATCACCAGGTTGCACATCCGTCCCCACTTCACCCGGCCGGCCGCGATGAACTGGTCGATGACCACCTGGGCGCCGTTGGCGAAGTCGCCGAACTGGGCCTCCCAGACGACCAGCGCGTTCGGCTGCGTGGTCGCGTAGCCGTACTCGAAGCCGAGCACCGCCTCCTCCGACAGCAGCGAGTCGATCACGAGGAAGTCCCCCTGCCCCTCCGAGAGGTTGCGCAACGGGACGTGCGACCCGCCGTCGCGCCGGTCGCGGCTCTGGTCGTGCCACACCGCGTGCCGGTGGAAGAAGGTGCCGCGCCCGCAGTCCTGCCCGGACAGGCGCACGTTGTAGCCCTCGTCGAGCAGCGTCGCGTAGGCGAGGTTCTCTGCCATCCCCCAGTCGACCGGGATCTTCCCGTCGGCCATGTCGCGCCGCGCCTCGATGACCCGCTTCAGCCTCGGGTGGGGGACGAAGCTCCCCGGGATCCCGCTGATCTTGCGGCCGAGCTCCGCCAGGCGCCCCTGGTCGAAGTGGGTGTCGACCCCCTCGTCGCCGTCGGTGAAGGCCCCCCAGTCGACAAACGCGCTGCGGTCGGTCGGCACCACGCTCGGGTTGGCCGACTCCTGCGCGTCGAGCCGGCGCCGCACCCGGTCGATCATCGCCCGCGGCTCGTCCTTCCCGACGACGCCCTCGGCGACCAGCCGGTCCGCGTAGATCTCGCGCGTGGTGCGAAGCCCCTTGATCCGCTTGTACATCAGCGGCTGCGTGACCATCGGCTCGTCCTGCTCGTTGTGCCCGTGGCGCCGGTAGCACACCATGTCGATCACCACGTCGCGCCCGAACTCCCGCCGGAAGTCGAACGCCAGCCGGGCCGCGCGCACGCAGGCGTCCGGGTCGTCTCCGTTGACGTGGATGATCGGCACCTCGACCATCTTGGCCACGTCCGAGCAGAAGAACGTCGAGCGCGCGTCGTCCGGGGTCGACGTCGTGAACCCGATCTGGTTGTTGACGATGACGTGGATCGTGCCGCCGGTCTTGAACCCGCGCGCCTGCGAGAGGTTGAGCGTCTCCATGACGACGCCCTGCCCGGCGAACGAGGCGTCGCCGTGGACCAGGATCGGCATCACCGTGCGCCGGGTGGGGTCCTTGCGCCGGTCCTGGCGCGCGCGCACCGACCCCTGCACCACCGGGTTGACAATCTCCAGGTGCGACGGGTTGAACGCCAGCGCCAGGTGCACCCGGCGCTGCTCGGTCTGCAGCGTGCTGGAGAACCCCATGTGGTACTTGACGTCCCCCGAGCTCGACCCGGCGATCTCGTGGTGCCCCTCGAACTCCGAGAACAGGTCCGACGGCAGCTTGCCGAGGATGTTGACCAAGACGTTGAGCCGGCCGCGGTGGGCCATGCCGATGACGATCTCCACCACGTCGCGCTCGCTCGCGTAGCCGACAAGGTCGTCGAGCATCGGGATCAGCGACTCGCCCCCCTCAAGCGAGAACCGCTTCTGCCCGACGTACTTGGTGTGGAGGTACTGCTCCAGCTGCTCGCCGGCCGTCAGCCGGTCCAGCGCGCGCACGCGCAGGGCCGGGTCAAGCCCCGTCGACTGGCCGGCCGACTCGACGCGCTCCTGCAGCCAGTTGCGCTGCGCGTCGTCGATGATGTGCCGGTGCTCGACCGAGAACGTCCCGCAGTAGGCGCGCTCCATCGCGTCGATGATCTCGGCCAAGGTCGCCCGCTCCAGTCCCACGATGTCGGTGCGGAAGGTCCGCCCCAGGTCCGCCTTGCCGAGGCCGGACCCGTCGAGCCCAAGCCGGGCGCGGTACGGGTCGTCACGGTCGTCCTGGCCGAGCGGGTTGAGCCGGGCGCAGCGCGACCCGAGGAAACGGTAGCGCGTGATCAGGTGCGACACCTTCATCTGCCGCTCGGCGTCGGCCGTGTCGGCCCCGGCGGCCGGCTCCGGCGCCGCGGCCCCCAGCGGCGAGCGCGCCGGGAACCGCGCGTGCTTCGCGCGGTGCGCGATCTCCCCGACGATCGGGCTGTGCGCCACGTCCGCCCCGTTCCCGGGAAGCGACGCGAAGTAGGCGCGCCACTCCTCGCCGACGCTCTGCGGCGACTCCAGGTAACGGTCGTAGAGCATCTCCACGAACGCCGCGTTGGAGCCCGACAGCAGGGTGCCGGCCGCCTTCCGGGCGAGGTCACCCACGGCCGTTCCCGCCCCTGTCGGCGGCCGCGACATAGTCGCGCCGGGTGGCCCCCATGTACAGCTGGCGCGGGCGCCCGATCCGGAACTCCGGGTCCTCCATCAGCTCGTTCCACTGGGAGACCCAGCCGATCGTGCGGGCGATCGCGAAGATCGCCGTGAACATCGACACCGGGATCCTCATCGCCCTGAGGATGATCCCGGAGTAGAAGTCGACGTTCGGGTAGAGCCTGCGCTTCACGAAGTACTCGTCGTCAAGCGCGATCCGCTCCAGCTCGAGCGCGATCTCGAACATCGGGTCGTCGCCGATGTCGAGGTGCCCCAGGACCTCCGCGCAGGTCTTGCGCAGCACGGTCGCGCGCGGATCGTGGTTCTTGTAGACGCGGTGGCCGAACCCCATCAGGCGGCGGTTCGACTTCTCGTCCTTGACCTCGTCGATGAAGGCCGGGATGCGCGAGGCGTCGCCGATCTCGGCAAGCATCTTCAGCACCGCCTCGTTGGCGCCGCCGTGGGACGGGCCCCACAGCGCCGCGATCCCCGCCGCCACGCAGGCGAACGGGTTCGCGTTGGTCGACCCGGCCAGCCGAACCGTCGACGTCGACGCGTTCTGCTCGTGGTCCGCGTGGAGGACCAGGATCTTGTCGAGCGCGCGCGCCAGCACCGGGTCCGGCTCGTAGCGCTCGCACGGCGTGCCGAACATCATGTACAGCACGTTCTCGACAAACCCCAGGTCGTTCTGCGGGTACATCGACGGGTAGCCGTTGCAGTACTTGAAGGCCATCGCGGCGATGGTCGGCACCTTGGCGACCAGGCGCATCGCGGAGACCTCGCGGCTGTTGGGGTTCTTGACGTCGATCCAGTCGTGGTAGAACGACGCGAGGCCGCCGACCGAGGCGGCGATGATCGACATCGGGTGCGCGTCGGAGCGAAACCGGCGGATGAACTCCTCGATGTGGACGGTGACCATGGTGTGGTAGGTCAGCTTCTCGCGGTAGGACGCGAGCTGCCGGGGGGTCGGGAGCTCCCCGTGGTAGAGCAGGTAACAGCACTCGACGAAGTCGCTGCGCTCGGCCAGCTGCTCGATCGGGTAGCCGCGGTAGAGCAGCTCCCCCTTCTCGCCGTCGATGTACGTGATCCGCGACGCGCAGCTCGCGGTGGCGATGAACCCGGGGTCGTAGGTGAACAGGTCCAGCGTCTTCAGTGGCCGCACGTCGATCACCTGGGGCCCCTTGGTGCCCTCGTACATCGGCAACGAGAGCGTCTCCCCGGAGGGGAGGCGGAGCTCGGCGTTGCCCTTCTGCTCGAAGATCCCCATCAGCGTCCCGCCAGTTCCATGTGCATGCCCCTTGCGTAGTCCCTAAGCCCCCGCACCAGCGGGGCCTGCGCCGCCCCGGGCTCCCGGGTCTCCGCGACAATGAGCTCCCAGAGGTCGGCGTCGGCAAAGTCTAGCAAATCCGACATGGCGGCGCGCTCGCCCTTGCCCATTCGCCCGGCGCGCCCGGCGAGGTAGCCCGACAGAATCATCGACACCTCAAGCAGCCCCCTGCGGCTCGCGCGCCACGCCATCGCGCGCTCCGCGGCGGCCGGGTCGGGGGGCGCGCCCGCGCTCACGACGCGCGCCGCGCCATCATCGCCTTGATCTTGGCGATCGCCTTCGACGGGCTCAGGCTCTTCGGGCACGACGCCGTGCAGTTCATGATGGTGTGGCAGCGGAACAGCCGGTACGGGTCCTCCAGGTTGTCGAGCCGCTCCGCGGTGCGGGTGTCGCGGCTGTCGGCGATGAAGCGGTAGGCCTGCAGCAGCCCGGCCGGGCCGACAAACTTGTCGGGGTTCCACCAGAACGACGGGCACGAGGTCGAGCAGCACGCGCACAGCACGCACTCGTAGAGACCGTCGAGCTCGGCGCGCTCCGCGGGCGACTGCAGCCGCTCCTGCTCCGGGACCGGCTCGTCGTTCTCCAGGTAGGGCCGCACCGAGCGGTACTGCCCGAAGAACTGGGACATGTCGACCACCAGGTCGCGGATGACCGGCAACCCCGGGAGGGGCCGCACCGCCACCGGCTCCCTGAGCCCGGCGATCGGCGTGACGCACGCGAGGCCGTTGCGCCCGTTGATGTTCATCCCGTCGGAGCCGCAGACCCCCTCGCGGCACGAGCGCCGCAGCGTCAGCGAGTCGTCGATCTCGTCCTTGACCTGGAGCAGCACCTCCAGCAGCATCTTCGCCCCGGGGCGCGGCTCGACCTCGAAGTCCTGCATGCGGGGCCCGTCGCCCGTCTCCGGGTTGTGGCGGTAGATTGAAAGTCTCATCCCTGGTCTCGTCCGTTTCGGCCCGCGGGGGTCAGTAGACCCGCTCCTTGGGCGGGAAGCTCTCCACCGTGAGCGGCTTGAACTGCACCGGCCGGTAGCCGAGGCGGTCGCCCTCGCCATGGTAGACGGTGTGCTTCATCCACTCCTTGTCATCACGCTTGGGGTGGTCGTCGCGGGCGTGCGCCCCCCGGCTCTCCTTGCGGGCCATCGCGCTCACCATGGTCGCGCGCGCGGTCGCGAACAGGTTCTCCAGCTCAAGCGCCTCGATGCGCGCGGTGTTGAACACGCGGCCGCGGTCGCCGATCGCGGCATCGGCGAGGCGCGCCTCCAGCTCCCCGAACCTCTTCCAGCCGGCCTCCATGTTCTCCTGGGTGCGGAACACCCCGAAGTGGCTCTGCACCACCGCGGCCAGCTCGGAGCGCAGCGCCTCGACCTTCTCCGGGCCGTCGCGGTCCCAGCGGGCGATGCGCCCCGCCGCGCGCTCGGACCAAGACTCCTCGCACGGGCCGGCCTCGCCCAGTTCGGCGAAGTTCTCGTTGATGTGGCGCCCGACCGCGCGCCCGAACACGATCAGGTCGACCAGCGAGTTCCCGCCCAGGCGGTTGGCGCCGTGCACCGAGACGCACGCGCACTCGCCGACGGCGTAGAGCCCGTCGATCACCCGGTCGGCGCCGTCGCGCCAGTCGATCGCCTGGCCGTGGCGGTTGGTCGGGATGCCCCCCATCATGTAGTGCACGGTCGGCACCACCGGGATCGGGGTGCGCACCGGGTCCACCCCGGCGAACTTGATCGCGATCTCGCGGATCGCCGGCAGGCGCTGCGTGATGGTCTCCGCGCCCAGGTGGTCCAGCTTCAGCTCGACATGGTCGCCCTCGGGGCCGCACCCCCGGCCCTCCAGGATCTCCAGCGCCATCGCGCGCGCGACCACGTCGCGCCCGGCGAGGTCCTTCGCGTTGGGCGCGTAGCGCTCCATGAAGCGTTCCCCGTCCTTGTTGAGGAGGTATCCGCCCTCGCCTCGCACGCCCTCGGTGACCAGCACCCCGGCGTTGGCGACCCCGGTCGGGTGGAACTGCCAGAACTCCATGTCCTGCATCGGGAACCCGGCCCGCAGCGCCATGCCGAGCCCGTCGCCGGTGTTGGTGTACGCGTTGGTGGTGTGGCGGTAGATCCGCCCGCCCCCGCCGGTCGCGAGCACCGTCGCCGGCGCGGCGAACACGACGGCCTCGCCGGTCTCGATCTCGATCGCGACGACGCCGGCGACACGGCCGTCCGGGCGCACCGCCAGGTCGACCGCGAAGAACTCGTCGAAGAAGTGGGTGCGCGCCCGCAGGTTCTGCTGGTAGAGCGTGTGCAGCATCGCGTGCCCGGTGCGGTCCGACGCCGCGCAGGTGCGCGCCGCCTGCGGCCCGCCGTAGTTCTGCGACTGTCCGCCGAACGGGCGCTGGTAGATCTTGCCGTTGTCCAGCCGGGAGAACGGAAGGCCCCAGTGCTCCAGCTCGTAGACCACCTCGATCGCGTTCCGGCACAGGTACTCGATCGCGTCCTGGTCCCCGATGTAGTCGGACCCCTTGACCGTGTCGTACATGTGCCAGTGCCAGTTGTCCGGGGTGACGTTGCCGAGCGCGGAGGTGATCCCCCCCTGCGCCGCGACCGTGTGCGAGCGCGTCGGGAACACCTTCGACACCACCGCGGTGCGCTTGCCGGCGAGCGACAGCTCCAGCGACGCGCGCAGCCCGCTGCCGCCGCCGCCGACGACCACCGCGTCGAACGTCCGCGAGGCGACCCGGCTCATCGCCAGAGGATCAGGGCCGCCCAGACCATGCAGGCCACCAGGTGCACCGCCAGCACGAAGTGCGCCAGCACGCGCACCCCGTCCGGCTTGATGTAGTCCATGAAGATGTCGCGGCCGCCGATCCAGGCGTGCCAGCCCAGCGCCAGGAGGAACAGCAGGGCGGTCACCCGCACCCACTCGATCCCCATGAAGGCGACCCACTCCCGGTGGCCGCCCGGCGAGTGGAGCAGGAACGCCAGCCCCAGGACGGCCGTGGCGATCGTCATCAGCACGGCGGTCCCGCGCTGCGCGAGCCACTCGCCCAGCCCGCCGTGGGCGCCGACGACGATCCGCCTCACAGGAAAAGCCCGGCCGCGGCCAGCACCGTCAGCGCCGCCGCGAGCCCGGCGACCGCCCAGGCCGACGCGCGCGCCTGCGCGAGCTCCGCCCCCCACCCGATGTCGATCAGCAGGAAGCGTATCCCGGCCAGCAGGTGGTGGACGAACGCCCAGAACAGGCCCAGCGCCACCAGTCTCGACAGCGGGTGCCCCAGCGCCCCGGCGACAAGGTCGAAGTCCGAGCGGTCCCCGAGCGACAGGTCCAGCAGCCACAGCGCCACCGGGAGCATCACGATCATCCCGGCGCCGCTGACGCGGTGCAGGATCGACACGACCGCCGGAACCGGGAAGTGGATCCGGAGCAGGTCCAGGTGCTTCGGGCGCCTCTGCGCGGTGCCGCTCATATCCCGGCGTCGGCGGCCTCGCGGCCGCTCCTCTCGGCGTTGTGGGCGTCAATGATAGCAGAAACCACGTGCTTGCGCAGGCGCGGGTCGAACTGCTTGGGGAGGATGTAGTCGGGGCCGAAGCGCAGGTCCTTGCTGATCTTGTCGACGACGAGCACCTCCTCGTCGATCGGCTGCTCGGCCAGGTCCGAGATCGCGAGGACCGCGGCGAACAGCATCGCCTGGGTGAAGCGCGGTGCGCGCACGTCGAGGGCCGCGCGGAACAGGTACGGGAAGCAGATCGAGTTGTTCACCTGGTTCGGGAAGTCCGAGCGCCCGGTGGCGATCACGAGGTCCTGGCGGGCGGCCTTCGCCTTGTCGGGCATGATCTCCGGGATCGGGTTGGCGAGCGCGAAGATGATCGGGCGCTCGGCCATCCCCTTGACCATGTCGGCGGTGATCTGGTTGGCCATCGAGAACCCGAGGATGACGTCGGCGCCGCGCGCCGCCTCCGCCAGGTCCTTCGGCGCCTGCTCGTGGGCGAACGCGATCTTGTAGTCGGGGAGCCCGCGGCGCCGGGCGCTGACCACCCCCTTGCTGTCGATCACGACGATCTGCTCCTTGGAGAGCCCGAAGAACTCGGACGCCAGCCTCAGCGAGGCGATGCTCGCCGCCCCGGCGCCGATCGCGACGATGCGCAGGCTGTCCGCCCGCTTTCTCTGCAGCTTGAGCGCGTTGTGGAGCCCGGCGCAGGTCACGACGGCGGTCCCGCCCTGGTCGTCGTGCATCACCGGGACCGAGACGCGCTCGCGCAGCCGCTGCTCGATGTAGAAGCACTTCGGCGCGCGGATGTCCTCGAGGTTGATCCCGCCGAACGTCGCCGAGATGTTGGCGACCGTCTCGATGAACGACTCCGGGGTCGGCGCGTTGATCTCGATGTCGAACGCGTCGATCCCGGCGAAGCGCTTGAACAGGACCGCCTTGCCCTCCATCACCGGCTTGCTCGCGAGCGCGCCGATGTTGCCGAGGCCGAGGACCGCGCTGCCGTCGGTGATGATCCCGACCAGGTTGCCCTTGTTTGTGTAGTCGAACGCGGCCGCCGGGTTGTTCTTGATCTCCAGGCAGGGGGTCGCGACGCCGGGCGTGTACGCGAGCGACAGGTCGTTGGAGGAGCTGACCGGCTTGGTCGGCACCACCGCGGTCTTCCCCGGCCTGGGAAGGCGGTGGTATTCGAGGGATCGGGTGTGCCAGTCCTCGACGGGATCCATCTGCCCGCCTTACTCGCGACCGAGGAGCGCGCGCACCGCGTCCCTTTCCTCGCGCAGCTCCCGGTCGGTGGCCTGCAGCATCTCGCGGCCATGCGCGTCGATCTCCAGCCCGTCGACAATCTCCCAGGCGCCGTCCGCGCACGTGACCGGGAAGGAGAAGACCAGCCCCTCGCCGACACCGTGTTGCCCGGAGCCGACGACCCCCATGCTGGTCCAGTCGCCCTCGGGGGTGCCGAGCGCCCAGTCGCGCATGTGGTCGATCGCCGCCGAGGCCGCCGAGGCCGCCGAGCTCGCGCCGCGCACCCGGATCACCTCGGCGCCGCGCTGCTGCACCGCCGGGATCATCTGGTCGCGGTACCAGGCGCCGTCGACCCTCCCGGCCGCCGGGGTCCCGCCGACGGTCGCGTGCTGGATCGACGGGTACTGCGTCGACGAGTGGTTGCCCCAGATGGCCAGCCTTGAGATGTCCGTCGAGGGGACGCCGGCCTTGCGCGCCAGCATCGCCACGGCCCGGTTGTGGTCCAGCCGGGTCATCGCCGTGAAGTTCTCGGCCGGGATGTCGGGGGCGTTCCAGTGCGCGACCAGCGCATTGGTGTTCGCCGGGTTGCCCACCACCACCACCTTCACCGAGCGGCTGGCCGCCGCGTTCAGCGCCCTCCCCTGCCCGGAGAAGATCGAAGCGTTCGCCGACAGCAGGTCCTTGCGCTCCATCCCCTGCTTGCGCGGCATCGCGCCGACCAGGAACGCGTGGTCGATCCCATCGAACATCTCCTCGGGGTCCGAGCCCATCCGATAGCCCGACAGCAACGGGAACGCGCAGTCGTCAAGCTCCATGCACACGCCCTCCAGCCTGCCGAGAACCGCATCGACCTCAAGCAGCCGCAACTCGACCGGGCGTCCCGGCCCCAGGAAATCGCCCGCCGCGACCCGGAACAGCAACGAGTAACTGATCTGGCCGGCCGCCCCGGTGATGGCGATCTTCGCGGGTTCTGTCATGTCAAAGGTCCTGTGGGTGTGTGGACATTCTACATCAGCCCCCGCACCGGCGGAAAAGCCCGCCCCC
>CAZZIL010000528.1:0-10465 GCA_964654265.1 uncultured Gammaproteobacteria bacterium
AAAGCGAGGCACGGGCCGTCTTGCCTGCGAGATCGCGCCGCCTCGCCCGACAGAGATTGGCATGAAAGTCTTCGTTGACGGCAAAGAGATCGCCCTGCCCAAGGCAGCCCAACGCCTGAGGGAAATCCTCCGCAGGGCGGACCTCGCCCCGGAAGGGCACTACCTGCAGTCGAAGGCTGGCGAGGAGTACCACGACCCTGACGGGAAGGTCCCGACCACGGACGGGGCGTGCTTCTTTGCCCAGCCCAAGGAACAAACGCCGCTCCGCTTCAAGGTCAACGGCGAGGTCCTGACGATCGACGAGAGCAGGCCGACGCTGGGGGAGGTGCTCAAGAAGGCGGGGAAGGAGGCCGGCATCAGCCCCGAGCTGTTCGAGCACTACTACCTCGAGCACGTCGACACCGCAAGGCGGTATGAGCACCTCAAGGGTGTTGTCCCGCTCAAGGCCGGCGACGCGTTCTACGCAATCTACAAGGGCAGGACCCCGGTGGCATGATCGAGCTGGATCGGGTCGCGCGGGAGCTCCGCGACTTGGGTTACAATCCCGCGCTCGCGGACTTTCCGGAGTTCGAGCCCGGCGACGGTCACGCGCTCGTGTTTCCGTACCGGGTCGAGGTCGGAAAGCACAAAGGAAAGACCTTCGATGTCGGGATCAGCTTTCAGGAGGACGCGTACCCCGAGTACGCGCCCCACTTCGTCCACGTGCGCGAGGATACGCCGTTCGGGCTCAGGGCACACACCACCCACCACAGGTCGGGGCAGACCTGGCATGCGTTCAGCCTGCCCCCCACCGACATCTGGGACCGGATGGACAAGAACATGCGCTCCTACATGAGCGGCCACTTCCGTCGGATCTGGAGGGACTATGGCTCGTGATGGAACCATGCCTGCCGCAAGCCCCACACGCGCGCGCCGGCGCGCGCGTGCCCCGGCAACCAGGTCTCCCCGGCGGCTTGCACCATCTCCCACCGAGATGGTCCGAGACCGTGAGCAGACAGTGACAACCGGGATCACCAGGGTGTCGGTGAAGGGAATCCGGTGCCTCGAGGAGGAGCAGGCCGTGACCCTGCCCCGCATCACGCTCTTGGTGGGCGAGAACAGCACCGGAAAGACCACGTTCCTGGCGTGTTGCCAGGCGCTGGCCGAGCTTGCATCCAACATCCGGCTACCCTACCAACCGTTCGGTCGCGAGCCGCTCAGCCTGGGGAAATTCACGAAAATCGCGCACAATCGCAACCGCTCGTTCGAATTGGGCGGCCATGTCGGAGAGATCGACATCTCGCTCCGGTTCGCCAAGGGGGCAGACGGCAACCCCACCGAGCAGAGCGGGAGGGTGTGCGCCCCGGAAGTCGGGGAACTGCGCTTCGACAGGGTCGGCAAGGCGGGGACCTGGAGACTGGCCGGGCCGACGTTCACGTTTGACCTTCCGGTCTCCGGGCTTTCATACAGGGAGTTCTCCCAGTGGCTTGGACTGTCAGTCGGCTTTGACCACCTTCCGCACCACGGGGAGCGCATGGCCGTTCCGCCTGCCCAGCGGGAGCAGTTTGCTCTCATGTGCAACCACCTGACGGGGCTGACACCAGCACTCCAAAAATCCCGGGTCACAACCCATGCCGTCTCACCTGAGATCCCGATGCCGACTCCGACGAGTGACTCCCACCTGCTCCTCCGGGGCGGCGTTCCCGAGACATCCAAGTCACGGAGGCTTCGACACCGAGTCAGGGCGATGGGAAAAAAAATGACGCCCTTTGACGACATTCGCGTCGTGAAGGAGGAGTCCGGGTATGTGACACAGGTGAGGGTGGGCAGGCGATTTCGCGCCCTCAGCGACGTCGGGTTTGGCGTGCACAGCGTTTTGCCGACCCTGGTCGAAATTTCGGAGTGGGAGGACGGCACCATCCTACTCCAGCAACCGGAGACTCACCTTCACCCCAAAGGGGAGGCCCTGCTGGCCCAGATCGTCGCCGAGGACACGAAGCGGTATGTCATCGAGACCCACTCGGACTTCATCATCAACCGCCTGCAGATCTGTGTGCGAAAGAAGCACATGGACCCTGCCGATCTCAAGGTCGTCTGGTTCGAGAGAGTCAGGGAGAATGGCGACACCGACAGGTGCCGCACGCACGAGATCACGTTTGACGGCATGGGAAACCTGCGGGAGGCGCCTAGGAACTACCGCGACTTTTTCATCACAGAGACCGAGACCTACATCGGTCTAAGATAGGAGGGCACCATGTGCAAGCGGACAATTGTGGACGTGAACGCGCACGAGATCGTCTGCGAGAACGGAACGTCGGACAGCGACTTGCTCGACTGGATCAGAAGGCGGGACGGACTTCTGTGCTACACCGCCACCGGAAAGTTTCACGAGGAGCTGTCAAGGGCCAAGTCCTACCAGCTGTTGTTGCGGACTTGGCTGGCAAGCAAAACCGCGTTGCTGGTGTCCGAGGAGGAGTTGACGCACGCGAAGGGGATCCTGAAGCCGCACTTGCCGGGTCTTGTCTCCGATGACTCGCACGTCTTGGAGCTGGCAATCGCCTCCGGGGTGGAGGTTCTCGTCACTCGCGACAAGAAACTGATAGTCGACTTCAAGACGGTCATGGGAAAAGTGACGGGGAAGCCGAAGAAGGGTTTCTCTGTCTACCCGATCGGGGGGAATCGCAAGCGGCGCCAGCAGTTCCTGCACAACAACCGATGCCGAAAGGCTGACTGACCGGTACCTTGGCGGTCGTGGCTGGTCCGGCGAGGCCCGTGGCGCCGGGAAATCCCCCCCTGGCCTCATGTGGCGCCCCGCACGTAGTCGCACAGGTCGTTGATTAGGCACGTGTCGCACTTGGGCGAGCGTGCCGTGCAGACGTAGCGGCCGTGGAGGATCAGCCAGTGGTGCGCGTTCTTCAGGTAACGCTTGGGCACCCGCTCCAGCAGTTTGTCCTCGACTTCCCTCGGGGTTTTCCCGGGCGCGAGCCCGGTGCGGTTCCCGACACGGAAGATGTGCGTGTCAACGGCGACAGTCGGCTTTCCGAACGCCACGTTCAGCACCACGTTGGCTGTTTTTCTCCCGACCCCGGGGAGAAGCTCGAGGGCCTCCCGATCCTTGGGGACCTCTCCCCCGTGCCTCTCGATCAGCAGTCGCGATAGGGCGATGACGTTCTTCGCCTTGTTGCGGTACAGGCCGATCGTCCTGATGTGCCGCACGAGGCCGGCCTCCCCCAGCCGGAGCATTTCCGCGGGCGTGCCGACCTCCTTGAACAGCGCCTCGGTGGCGGCGTTGACGCCGCGGTCGGTCGCCTGCGCCGACAGCACGACCGCGACCAGCAGCTGGTAGGGGTTGCCGTGGCGCAACTCGCCCTGCGGGTCGGGATTCGCCCGCGCGAGGCGCCGGAACACCACCGGATAGGCCGACGGATCCACGGTCAGCGGCGATGGTGGCGGACGCTCACGCCCGCCAGAACATCGGGTGGAACACCACCATGAACGCCAGGATCTCGAGGCGCCCAAGGAGCATCGCGAACGTGCACAGCCAGGTCTGCACGTCGGTCAGGTGCTTGTAGTTCGATGCCGGGCCGACCTCCCCGAGGCCGGGGCCGGTGTTGCTGAGCGACGCGACGGCCGCCGAGTACGCGGTGAGAAAGTCCATCCCGGTCGCGAGGAGGAGCAGCGTCAGCGCCACCGCGCTCGCCATGTAGGCCAGCACGAAGAACAGCACCGACACGATGACGCGGTTGGGCAGCGACAGCGAGCCGAACTTGGTGTCGTAGAACGCGTTCGGGTGGAGCACCTTGATGCGCTCGGTGCCGACCTGCTTCACCAGGATCAGGCACCGCACCATCTTGATCCCGCCGCCGGTCGACCCGCCGCACGCGACGAAGTTCGCCATCAGCAGGATCAGCATCGGCGCGAACAGCGGCCACGAGCCGAAATCCGTGGTCGAGTAGCCGGTGGTCGTCGCGATCGACACCGTGTTGAACGCGGCGTAGCGCAGGGATTCCCCGAACGTGTCGTACTCCCCGCTCCTCCACAGGAAGAGGGCGACCACCCCCACCCCGAGCGCGAGCGCCAGGATGAACGAGCGGATCTCCAGGTCGCGGTAGTACGACCGGAGGTCCCGGCTGCGCACCGCCGAGAAGTGGGTCGCGAAGTTCATCCCGGCGACCAACATGAAGAAGATCGCGACCGCCTCGATCGCGACCGAGTCGAAGTGCCCGAAGCTGGCGTCGTGCGTCGAGAACCCGCCGAGCGCGAGCGTCGTCATGCCGTGGACGGCGGCGTCGAGCCAGTCCATCCCGGCGACCCGGTAGCTGAGCATGCACGAGACGGTCAGCCCGAAGTAGACCATCCAGAGCCCCTTTGCCGTCTGGGTGATCTGCGGGGTCAGGTTCTGCTCCTTCATCGGCCCCGGAAGCTCCGCCGTGAGCAGCTGGCGGCCGCCCACCCCAAGGAACGGAAGTATCGCGACTGCCAGGACGATCAGACCCATCCCGCCAAGCCAGATCATCTGCCCGCGCCAGAAGTTGAGCGAAGGCGGAAGGCTGTCGAGGCCTGTCAGCACCGTCGCGCCAGACGCGGTCAGGCCCGAGGTCGCCTCGAAGTACGCCTCCGTGAACGAGATCCCGTCGACAATCTGGAGGATCGGCAGCGCGCCGAACAGCGGCAGCAGCACCCACACCTGGAGCACCAAGAAGAAGCCGTGCCGGTTCATCAGGTCGGAGCGCATCTTCCAGGTCAGCCCCATCACGGACAGCCCGACCGCCACGGATATCGCGCCCGACACCACGAAGACGCGCCACATGCCGTCGTCGGCGAGCAGCGACACCCCCGCCGGGAGCAGCGTGAGCAGGCCGAACAGGGCGAGGACCCGCCCGGAGTAGTTGCACGTGCTCAGCCAGCGGTTCATCGGGCCCGCGGCCTAGAAGAACCCGGGGCCGGCGGAGAGCAGCTTGGTGACGTCGCGGACCGCGTCCCGCTCGGAGACGAACAGGATGAGATGGTCGCCGTTCTGCAACACGAGGTTTTTGTGGGCAATGTGCACCTCCTCCCCGCGGACGATGGCGCCGGGCATCACCCCCTCCGGCCACTTGACCGACTTGACCGCCTGGCCAACCAGCTCGGAGTTCTCCGATGTGCCGTGGAGCGTGGCCTCGAGCGCCTCCGCGGCGCCCCGGCGCAGCAGGTGCACCGCCTGCACGTCGGCCTGGCGGATGTACGTCAGCAGCGCCCCGGTCGTCAGCTCCGCGGGCGAGATCGCGATGTCGATGTTGTTGTCCTGGAGGACGTCCACGTAGGAGGCGCGGTTGACCAGGACGATCAGCTTGCGCGCGCCGCCCTGCTTGGCGAGCATCGACGACATCACGTTGGTCTCGTCGTCGTTGGTCACCGCGCAGCACACGTCGCTCTCGCCGATCTCCTCCTCGCGGAACAGGTTCTCGTCGGTCGCGTCGCCGTGCAGCACGAGCGTGCGCTTCAGCCGGCGCGACAGGAACGCGCAGCGCTCGCGGCTCTTCTCCAGCAGCTTCACCTTGTGCCGCTTCTCCAGCTCCGCGGCGAGCATCAGGCCGACGTTGCCGCCGCCCGCGATGAAGATCGAGTTGTGCTCGCGGTCGACCTCGCTGAACTCGCGCACCACCCGGTCGAAGATGTCGCCCGCGGACACGAAGAACACCTCGTCGCCGGGAAGGATCTTGGTGCCCCCGTCCGGGAACACCGACAGGTTCCCGCGGTAGATCGCCACGATGCGGAAGTCCATGTCGGGCGTGCGCCGCTGGATCGACCGGATGCTGGTCTCCGTCGGGATCTTGTCGTCGGTGACGCTGACGACGCCCAGGAGCACGCGCCCGGCGGCGAACTCGTTCACCTGCAGGCAGTTCGGGTGCTGGATCGAGTGCAGGATGTACTCGGTGACCGAGCGTTCCGGCTGGAACGTGAAGTCCACGCCGAACAGCTCGCGCGCGGTGGTCGCCAGCTCGGAGTCGCGCACGCGCGCGACCAGGTTCGGGGTGTTGAACGAGCTCCGGCAGATCCGGCACGCCACCAGGTTCACCGCGTCGTCGGCGGTGACCGCGAGCACCAGCTCAGCGTCCTCGGTCCCCGCCTCGCGCAGCACCTCGGGGTGCGCGCCGCTGCCGTGGACGACCTTGACGTCGCAACGCTTCTGCAACGTGCGCAGCCGGTCGCCGTTGACGTCGACCACCGTGATGTCCGCGTCCCGGTACAGGCGCTCGGCGACCGTCGTGCCCACCCGCCCCGAGCCCAGGATGACGATCTGCATCGGCTAGGTCCGCACCTCCCCCTGGCCGAGCACGATGTGCTTGGGGATGGTGAGGTCGCGCGCGCCCACCGGGCCGCGCACGTGGACGCGGTCGGTCGAGATGCCCATCTCGGCGCCCAGGCCGTAGACGCCGCCGTCGGCGAAGCGCGTCGAGGCGTTGGCCATCACCGAGCTCGAGTCGACCTCCCGCAGGAACCGCCAGGCGCGCCCCTCGTCCTCCGTGACGATCGCGTCGGTGTGCGCCGACCCGTGGCGGTTGATGTGCGCGATCGCGTCGCCCAGGCCGTCCACCACCTTGACGCTGAGCACCAGCCCAAGGTGCTCGGTGTCCCAGTCGGACGGGTCGGCCGGCCTGCAGTCCCCGCCGACAATCCCCACCGTGCGCTCGCACCCGCGCAGCTCGACCCCCTTGGCAGCCAGGGCCTTCGCGACCTGGGGGAGGAACGCCGCGGCCTCCGCCTGGTGGACCAGCAGCGTCTCCATCGCGTTGCACACCCCGGGGCGCTGCGTCTTCGCGTTGTCGGCGATGCGCAGCGCCATCCCGTGGTCCGCACCCTTGTCGACGAACACGTGGCAGTTCCCGTCCAGGTGCTTGATGGTCGGGATTGACGTGGCGCCCGCGACCGCGGAGATCAGTCCCTTCCCGCCGCGCGGGATGACGAGGTCGATGAGCCCGTCCATCTTGAGCAGCCCCGCCATCAGCGTCCGGTCGGGGTCGGCGACCACCTGCGCCGCCGCGGGCGGGAGCCCCGCCGCGCGCAACGCCCGGTCGACGCACCCGGCGAGCGCCCGGTTCGACCGGACGGCCTCGCTCCCGCCACGCAGGATCGCCGCGTTCCCGGACAGCAGGCACAGCGCCGCCGCGTCGATGGTCACCCCCGGGCGGGACTCGTAGATGACGAGGATGACCCCGATGGGCACGCGCATGCTCCCGACCCGGATCCCGGCCGGGACGCGCCGCATGTCGGAGACCTCCCCGACCGGGTCCTCCTGCGCGGCGATCTCCTCCACCGCGCGCGCGATCCCGTCGAGGCGCCCCGGGTCGAGGCGCAGCCGGTCCAGCAGCGGCGCGTCCAGTCCCTTCTCCTCCGCCAGCCGCACGTCGGCCCGGTTCTCCCCGACAATCCCGTCCGCGTGGTCGCGGATGTCGGCCGCGAGCGCCCGCAACGCAACGCGCTTCCGCTCGGTGGGGACCCTAGCCAGCTCGCGCCCGGCGTCGCGCGCCGCCCGCGCGATCGCCTCGGCGCTCCCGGCCTCTTGGGGCGCGTCCGTCACGCGTATCTTCCGGACCCTTCCCGACCCGCCCTGTGCAGGCGGCGCAACTTGGCCGCGATCGAGAGAAGCCCGTCCCACGGGTCCCTGGGGGAGTCGTCCATGCCCTTGGCCCGCAGGTCCGCCTGCTGGACAAGGCCGAGGATCTCAAGGACCTTGTGCCGGTCGGTGGCGCGCGCCGCCGCCTGCAGGGCAGCCTTGCGCTCGCCCCACACGGCGCGGCCGGGACTGCCGCCCTCCGAGAACGCGAGCAGCATGCGCGCCTCGTCGGCGAGCGCCCACAGCACCTGCTGCGGCGCGGCCCCCTCGTTGCGCAGGTTGCGCATCACGCGCGACACGCGCGTGCGCTCGCCGGAGCGGAGCGCATCCTGCAGGGAAAACACGTTGTGGTGCGACAGGTCCATCAGCTCCTCGCGCAGGCTGTCGATGCCGATCTCCCCTTTGGGGAACAGCAGGCGCAGCTTCAGGATCTCCTGCTGCGCCGCAAGAAGGTTGCCCTCCGTCATCTGCACAAAGAACTCCGACGCCTCGCGCGTGAGGCTCTGGCCGCCCGCCTTGAGACGGTCGTCCACCCATCTCGGCAGCTGCTTGCGCCCGACTTCCGCGGCGAGGACCGTCTCGCACTGCTTGGCCAGCTTGGTGAACCACTGGGCCTTGCGCATCTGTCTCATCCGCGCCTGGGCGTTCTGGTCCCGGGAATCCGCCGACCCCACGCAGATCACGATGTGGTCACCGCTCCCCTCGAGGGCGTCCACCGCCTCCAAGAGCGCCTGCCCGGCCTTGGCGTCCGGCGCGGTCCCGAAGAACAGCACCTCGGTGTGCCGCCGCTCCCCGAACAGTGACAGGCTGGAGGCGCCGATGCGCAGCCCGGCCAGGTCCGTGGCGCCGCCGATCCGCCGGATGTCGTGCTCGACCTCGCCGTGCGCGGCGCGGATCGCCGCGCGAATCTCCATGCGGCACTCGTCCACGAGCAGCAGCTCTCCGTGGACCAGGTAGGCAGTCCTGGGGGGATCCTTCCGCAGGTGGGCCCGCAACGCGGCAGGCGATTCCCTGGGGGGATCCTCCCGCGGGTAGGCCCGCGGCGCGCCGGGGAATCCGCCCCCCATCACAGCGGCCCGGTCGCGCGGACCAGGCGGAACCAAAGGTCGGACATGACACGGCGGCGCATCTCCCGGTACAGGTTCTCGCGCTCCTCGCGCTTGGCGAGGTGGCTCGACTCGTTGTGCGTGATCACCTCGCGCAGCACGATCGTGTCCTCCTGGAGCGTCTCCTCCCCGCGGGTGATGCGGTAGTCCACCCGGTACTTGAGCCGGTGCTTGTTCGCCGTCCCGGTCTCGGTCAGCGCGACAATCTCCCGGTCGCGCCGGCTGTCGACGCGCAGGCGCAGGCTGGCGCCCTCCTCGACCGCCACGCCCTTCTGCCCGAGGAAGTCGGCGAACTCCTCGCGCAGCAGCCGCTCGCCGATGTCGATCCCGACCGGGACCGCCGGGACGGCGGAGCCGTCGACCGGGGCGAAGCCGCAGGCGCCGAGCGCCGCGACCGACAGCGCCGCGACCGACATCCTCGCGGCCGCGGCGCAGGGCCGCCTCACAGCCACCACTTTCTCCTCCCGCACTGGTGGGGCGGGTCGATCCGCGAGTGGGGACGCGCCATGAAGGCGCGCGCGGTCTCGCTGCCGCACGGGGTGTTGATCACGCTGTGCGTGCCCGTGACGACGACATGTTGGGCCCCGGGCAGCCGCGCGGCGGCCTCGGCCACGATCTCCCAGGGCGTCACCGGGTCCAGCGTCCCCGAGAGGAACAGCACGGGGTGGGCGAACATCGCCAGCGGCCTGGGATGGATCGGCGGCCCGGCATCCCACACCTCGGAGCAGAACTCCCTTGCGTGGGCCAGCGCCCCCGGGCCGAGCCAGTCGATGCCGGTCCGCGCCGGGACCTCGTCCCGGATGAACGGGACCTGCTCGCGGCACACGATGGTGTTGTACAGGCCGTCGGCCAGGCCGTCCAGCCGGTAGAACTCCACCAGGTTCTGCGCGTAGCGCAGGGCGTGCCCGCTCTCGCCGACGAGGGCGACGTCGCGCAACAGCGCCGGCAGGCGGGCGATCAGATCCTCGTCGTAGAACGCGTAGAGCACGGCCAGCGCCATCCGGGGGCGGTTGAGCACAAACCTCGGCCTCTCCTCCCTGGGGAGCGTCTCCCAGAAGGGGTAGGTCATGCTCATGGGTGTCTGCCCCAGGCGGCGCATGGCCGTCCTCAGGTTGTTGCGCATGTCCCCGTAGACGCTGCCGCACGCCCGGTCCGCAAGGCACTCCTCGGCGAGCCGGTCGAACAGCCGGTCGACATGGACCTCCGCCGGGAGCGGCGCCGGGTCGGGAATCACCGGGGAATCCAGCAGGACGGCGCGCACCGAGTCCGGGTAGGCCTCGACCATCTCGAACGCGATCAGGCTGGAGTAGGAGATCCCGACCAGGTCCAGCTGGCGGATCCCCAGCGCGCGGCGCAGGTTCTCGTAGTCGCGCGCGCTCTCGCGGGTGGTGTAGTTCCGCAGGCCGACCCCCTCCTCGAGAAGACGGTCGCGGCAGGCGCCCGCGACGTTGTTGTAAAACGCGACCTCCTCCTCCACGGACAGGTCCCGGGTGAGCACCCACTCGGCCTCCTCGCGCAGCCCGGGGCAGCGCAACAGGTGGTCCTCGCCGGTGCCCCGCTGGTCGACGACCAGGAGGCCGCGATCCCCGAGCACGGTGCGGCGAAAGTGCCCCCAGAACAGCGCGTTGTGCGGGGCGGGCAGCGCCACCCTCGCGCCCGGGCCGCCCCCGCCCAGAAGCACCGCCATGTTGTCGCGGTCGACCGGCCCGAAGCGCAGCGCCGGGAGGCGGAGCGCCAGGCCGCCGGGGTTCCCGTAGTCCTCCGGGACGACCAGGTGCCCGCA
>CAZZIL010000529.1:0-3699 GCA_964654265.1 uncultured Gammaproteobacteria bacterium
ACGACCGGGACCCTCTCTCGGGCAACCAAGG
This sequence comes from uncultured Gammaproteobacteria bacterium, assembly GCA_964654265.1. Lineage (GTDB taxonomy): Bacteria > Pseudomonadota > Gammaproteobacteria > Tethybacterales > CBDBMS01 > CBDBMS01. The sequence continues at coordinate 32 of CAZZIL010000529.1, forward strand.
CCCGGCACGTGGACGGCCTACTCCTCCTTGGGGGCCTCGTACTCGATGACCGTCTCCTCGCCCATCTGCACCCGGATCGTCGCGGGGTAGTCGAAGGCGGCCCCGGTGCCCGCGTCAACCGCGGCGCCGATGACTCCCTGGGGGGATGCCCGACCCGCCGGGCCGTTGCGCTTAGTTCCTTCGTGCGTGCCTCCTTTTTTTCCGTTGGAGGCGATTGTCGCAGTACTCACCCCCTGAAAACAAGGGGCGTTGCGCTGAGTTCCTTAACCCGGGCGCTAAAGGGGTTGAGCGCAGCAACCCTTGGGTTCAGGCGGCAAGTGCCACGTCCCCCGAGTTCAGGGTCTGTTGCGCTTAGCTGTCCCGGTCGGGCTTCTTTCGTAACCCCGGAACGCTCACGCTGAATTTTCTTTTCTCTCGCATGATGACTATTGCGTCATCGGACAGGTCCTCGGGGTCGGAGACAGGTGTCCAGTCCTCATACTCCACGTCGTAGTAGTACGGGACCCCCTCCGTGAAATCCTCGTACTTCTTCGATTTCAGGTCTTTGCCTGCGAGTGTTCTGACCTGCATGCGCTCAGGGATGAGAAGGGTTTTGCTTATCCGCTTCCCCTCAAGGAATGTCATGTCCTTTGGAACCAGGTTCTCGCTGAACCGAAACCATACAAACGAGACGAGCGTGGCCATGAACAACAGCCCCAATAACACCTCAAGCGAGGTCGTGAGCCTGTGCTCTGGAAGCGGCTGAAGATCCCCGTACCCGAGAGTTGTGAAGGTTGTGACACTAAAGTAGAGTGCGTCCCAAAGATCGGGGTCGAATTCGTCCCCGCCGTCAAGCAAGCCTGATGAGCGATAGTGGAGAGCAAAGGCGCTGATTGTCGATGCAACCAGAAGAAGGAGCAACAGGAGTGCGCGACCGGAAAAGGCTCGGCTTAGGTTGAGAAAATTCAGCACACAGCCTATCAACGCAAGATACCCGACAACGAGCAACGCCGTCGTGATGATCGAGTACCAGCCAAGATACCCGCTCACCACCGCCAGTGCCATTGATATGACGGACACCAGCAACATCGCCCATGCCCTCGTCAAGGCGGATAACCACGGAACAAACATGATCCCTCCCTTTCCCCTCAAGGTTGACGCCGAAGGCGGTGCACCTCGGACAGCGCACGCCGGGCCGTTCTGCTCCGCCGTGGTCCCGCCGTTAAGCGGAACGCCTGCATGGTCGCCGGGGGTTGGGGAGCCCCCGGCACCCGCTCCTGGTCCTTGGGGCAACCTGCCCCCACTCGCGTTGCGCGACAAGGTCGAGTCGCAGACAGGGACGGGCGATGCCTCCAACCACCCCAAGTCGCCCCCCTGCTCGCGGAAACGGCCGAGGGTCGGTGGGACGCGCGTGAATCAAGTGTGGCCATGTCGAGCCCCATGATAACACATCTCTCTCCCCGGCAAGATGCCGGGCCCTCGGCCACCGACACGCCCGGCCATGCAGGGGAGCACTCGACACCAGCACTGGCACGGTCCCGGACATCCGACCTCAGAGCCCGGGCATCCCCGACAGGCGTGGCACCGCTGGTTGGTTGGGCAGGGAATGCGGGTCCCGGTCAGCCCGGACCCGCTACGATCACGCCGGCAGCCCCTGTCGCCAGAGGTGGTCCGGCCCCGGAACGTGCCCCCTCTGCCGCGACACCGCGCGATCCACCGCGCAGCTCAGGACGTGGAACTCTCCATCGCCGCCGCACCCGGGCTGCTCGATAACGCCTCCGACGGCACCTCGACACCCAGGACGAGACGAGGCACTCACCATCCGGGCGCGCGCGCCGTCACCCCCGCGGCCACGCGTCACGCAATCCCACGCCCGACGGCAACGCGTCCGCAACATACCGCGAACCCTCGTGGGAGAACACCCAGTCCATCGACAGCCGATGCTCGAACGGCACCTCCGACAGCGCGCCCGCCAACTCCAGCAGAAGCGACGCTACGTCGACAGGTGCGCGCGCTCCGCACGCCCACGCGACTGCGGCGGCAACCCGGATGCTCAGGGCGGGCACTGTCAAAGTGACGCCACGGGACACGGACGGCGGGACGGGCCAATCCCGGTCTCGGGGTTTGCTGATGCTCCGGCACTGGAGGTTGATTCCGTCGGACAAGGGTGATAGGATAGGACAAATGCTCCGGTTGAGGTGGACAGACCAATGAGCAAAGAGAGAGGTCGCACTGTGTTCCGTCGCCCTGATGGGATGTGGGTCAACAAGCGCAACGACTCGCAAGAGCACGACAGGGTACTCCGGACCCAGAGGGAAGCCGTGGAAGAGGCAAGGTGGAACCTGATGACCGAAGGTGGCGGTGTGTTGACCATTGTCGGAGAGGGTCCGGGTGACACGGACATCTCGCCCGGCAAGGACCCGTTCCCTTCGCGAGACACGAAGCCCTGATCGCACCTTGGGGGTGGCAAGTGCGTCACCCTCAAGGGCACCCCGTTCGCGGGAGGGGATTGTCCCGGCCGGCCCGATGCTCCCTTGACCGCCCGGTCGCGACCGAGCATCGTTGTGCCAGCCGCCCCCGACCTGCCGCGTCCGCGTTGTCTGCCTGGCGCGCCAGTGCCGCCCGACTGCCGAGACGACTCGCCTGCGCGACCGACCGCGTGCCGACGCACGCGCATCAGGCGAGACCCCGCCCACGCTTCCAGCCGCTCTGTCGCTGATCGCCCACCAGCTCCCGGAGCTCGTGCGCTACCCCGACCCTCCGATTCGTGCGCCCCACCGCCCGGCCCTTGTTACCCGCGGGCGTGCCGTTGCGTCGCCTGCCTGGCAGACGATGCTGTTGGCGTGAGTGTCCCGCGTCCCCCTGCTCAACCTCCGCCTGAGCCGCCGCCGGTTCCCTGACGCCGGGCGACTGCCTGACGCGCCAATGCCGAGCTGCCTCGTCCGCACGACCGTTCGCATGCCAGCACACGCGCTCAGGCGAAGCCCCGCCCCCCGACGAGGGTGTGCAGAGTTTTGTGTTTCCGGGGAGAATCCGCCAGCGCGAAGGAGAGGTGACAGAACAACCGACACCCGACCAGACCGGGCGGCGCCGGCCGCCGATGAGGTCGTTTCCGGTGGGGGTGACCTAGCCCGCGGGCAGGAGGTGTTGCCTCGGCAGTTGGCGGCGGCACGCGCCGAGCCGACCGACGACAGGGAGACGGACGCCGAGGAGCGCGCGTTGCTCCGGCACCTAGCCAAGGTCGAGCGCGAGCCGTGTTGCGTCAACCAAGCGCCGGATGCGGCGCCGGGCCGGACGGGCATCCGCGCGGCCCGATAGGCCAGGGTCTCGTGGCCCGGCAAGGAGGGCATGATCGCGCCCCACAGTCAACCGGGGGACCGTCATGGTGCGGCACGGCAATCTGCACAGGGAGGACGTGAAGACGCCGCCGGGTCCGTCTCGGCGGCTGGCGGTCGCCGAGGTCCACGCGCGGACCGGCGTGGGCAAGCCGACGTTGGCAAAGTGGCAACGCGAGCTGTCAGAGGACGGCGGGAACACCGTCGCGGATCCGTCGGCGCCGTCTCGGCCGCGGCTGGTGACGCTGGCGGATAGCACCGACCAGCTGGTGCGCGAGGCGGAGGAGGTCTGCTGCCGCGAGCACGGGGTGTCGCGCGGGCAGATGGAGGAGGCGCGTGACATGCCCACCGGCG
>CAZZIL010000530.1:0-14193 GCA_964654265.1 uncultured Gammaproteobacteria bacterium
GGGCGGGGACGCGCCCGACTTGGTCGTGGTCGACAGCTGGCCCGCGCCGCCGTCGACCACGACCAAGTCGGGCGCGTCCCCGCCCTCCTTCGCCACCCGGCGATAGCGCCGGGAAAGCGCCTCCGCCAGCGCCGCGTAGTCGTCGCCCCCCCCGGCGCCGCGGATCCGGAACCGCCGGTAGAGCGAGGGCGCCATCTCGCCGTCGCGGCACACCACGCACGACGCGACCGTCTCCTCCCCGAAGCTGTGGCTGACGTCGAAGCAGTCGACCTGGCCGGCCCCGCCGGGCAGCCCAAGCCGCGCGCACAACGCGGCGAGCGCCTCCTCCCGGGAATCCTCCCGCAGCCCGCGCATCCGGATCGCCGTCTCGGCGTTGCGCGACGCCTGCGCGACGCGCTCCCGCGCCACCGCCACCGGCCGGGTGACAAACCTCGCGTCCCGCCGCCCGCACGCGCGCCTCAGCGCGTCCGCGTCCGTCGTGGCGCGGCACGCCACCAGCGCCGGGGGCGGCACCCGCGAGTAGTGCTGCGCGACGAACGCCCGCAGGACCTCCGCCTCCTCCTCCCCGGTGTAGTTCTCCGGGTGGCGCACCATGTCGCCAAGCCCGCGGCCGCCGCGCACCATCGAGACGACCACGCAGGCGCGCCCGTCGGCGACCGCCACCCCGACGTAGTCGGCGTCCGGCTCGCCCAGGTCGTCGACGTGGTGGCGTTTGCGCACGTCGCGCAGCGCCGCGATGTTGTCGCGGATCGCCGCGGCGCGCTCGTACTCCTGGCGCCCCGACGCCTCCTCCATGCGCTCGCCCAGCTCGTGCGCGATCTCGTCCGTGCGCCCGGCAAGGAACCCGCGCACGCGGCCGACGTCGGCCGCGTACGCCTCCGGCGTGACCCGGTTCACGCACGGCGCGCTGCAGCGCCCGATCTGGTGCAACAGGCACGGCCGCGAACGGTTCGCGAAGAACGCGTCACGGCACGTCCGCAGGCGGAACACCTTCTGGATCAGGTCGATGCTCTCGCGCACCGACCGCGAGTTCGGGAACGGCCCGAAATACTCCGAGCCGTCGTCGGTGCGCCCGCGGTAACTCATCAGGCGCGGGTACGGGTGCGCCGTGAGGCGCAGGTACGGGTACGACTTGTCGTCGCGGAACAGGATGTTGAACCGCGGCCGCAACTCCTTGATCAGGTTGTTCTCCAGCAGCAGCGCCTCGGCCTCGTTGCGCGTCGGCACCACCGTCACGTCCTCCGCCAGCTCCACCATGCGGCGCATGCGGGGCGACCCGCCGCCCTCACGGAAGTGCGACGCGACCCGCTTGCGCATGCCGACCGACTTGCCGACGTAGAGCGCCGCGCCCTCCCCGTCGACAAAGCGGTACACGCCCGGGACGTCCGGGATGCTCGCCAGTATCCGCGCGCGCGTGTCCTCGTCAATCATCGGGGTGCGACCCCGATTATGCCGCCTTTTGCGCGGCCGGGGACCGGGCGCGAGGGGCGGCGGCGCGCGCCGGTCAGGCTCCCGCGTCCCGGTCCGCCGCGCCAAGGGTGCCCTGCCCAACGAGAGCCAGGATCGCGCCGATCCTTCTTGCGATGCGCGTGAACTCCTCGACCTCGCCGGGATCCAGCGGAAGCCCGCGCACCGCGTGCGCCCGGTAGGAGAGCCACTTCCTCAGCACCTGGTATCCCCCGAGGCTGTAGTCCCAGACGCGCACGGGCACATTGGCCCAGTGGGCATCACCGTTCAGCCGCACGTCCAGCGTGGTCGCGCCAAGGTGCGCCAAGGCCTTTCCCAAGGCGGCACGCTCCTCGCGGCGATAGTCGCGCTCGACGACACTGCCCGCGCCCGGCATGACCACACCGTTCACGCCGAGATGCCCCCACCCCGCATCCAGCACGAAGTCGTCGCCCGACATGGGCTCCCCGTCGCGCCGGGCGGCCGCGGCAGTCGCGGCGGCGTCCCGCCGCAATCGTCCCCCGGTGATTCCCGGCGCCTCCCTGCCCGGGTCAAGCAGCAACGCAAGCTTCCGGCCGACACGGGCCGTCCGAAAGAACGCATCGGAGTCGCCCTTCTCCCGCGGGCAGGGCCATCCCGGAAGGGGAACGCGCGGCCACCCCTGGCGCAAGGCGTCCGAGTTCTCCGCGCGAAAACCCGGGTCGTGGAGGCACGCCAGGACAAAGTGGAAGAGGTCCTCCGGGCCCGCCCCCAAGCCGCCAAGGTACTTTTGCGCGGCACACGTCAGGTTGGGACGCCAGGCGGCAGGACCCGCCTCCTCCCCGACCCCGTCGCCGTTCAGCCACAGCGGGAAACACATCGCCCCGTTCTCGACCAGGTGACGACAGCCCAGGCTGGAGGCCGCCTGGGGCGGCGTCCACTCCTTCCGCGACTTTCGCTGGGTCACCAGCCACCGGCTCCCCTCGACAACGTGAGAGAAGTGGTCGACCCCGGGGTGCGCAAGCAAGATGCCCGACGAATCCCGGTACAGCCAGTGGGTGTCGAAGGGCCGGTACGCGAAGCGAACGAAGTTCTCCTCGACGGGTCCCCCTCTCTTCAGCATCGCCCGCCGCGCCGCATGCGGGTCGAACTGCCGCGACGCCCGCATGGCCTCGGGATGGTCCTGGGCGATTCTCTCGTCCGACCTTCCGGGGTCGCAATACTCGCGGATGCGCCTCTTGAGCCGGCCGAGGTCGCTGTCGACCAAGAACCGGTCGCGGTCCGTCTCCACCCCGGGAAAGTGACAGGGGAACAGATCGGGCAGCTCGGGCCAACCCTTCCACCCTTGGCCGACCGACGCGCGGATGAACGGCAACCCTAGGAGAGGCTCCGGCCGGACCGGCTGGTAGATCCTGGACTCCCTCGCCTCGGCGGTGTCCGACAGCTTGGCAAGCTTGCCCTGACCCCACACGTCCCGGTAGCCGACGGTCCTCGCGGGCCGGTGCCGGCGCTTGCGGACAAGGGTCGCAATGGCGGTGCCGACCTGGATGCTCACCGGCTTCCCGAGCGTCGAGAACACGCTCGGGTCCGGCAACCCCTCGGGGGTGCGCTTGCCCGTCCTGTGCTTGCTCCCGTGCAGGCAGTCGACGCGGATGATGTCAAACGCGTCCAGGTAGTGCTCACGCATCCCCGGGAAGGAGTCGCCGTCCAGCCACGAGTTGTTGGTGATGAGGCAGACGATCCCCTCGCCCGTCTTCTCGGTGATGCGACGCTCGGCCATGCGGAAGAAGCGGACGTAGAGGTCGCTCAGTCCCCTGCCCTTGGGCCTTTGCACGCGCCTCACCGTGCGGTAGGCGTCGGACAGGTCCTTCTCCTCGTCCATGCACACCCCGGCGAACGCGTTGTACGGGGGATTGCCGAGGACCACCAGGATCGGGGTGTCCTGCTTCACCTTCCGGGCGCGGCTCCTCTCCTCCTCAAGCTCGGGGAGCGGCAACGCCCCGGTCTCCGCCGATTCCCAGCCCGTCAGGGCGTTGGTCAGGAAGATCTGCGGCTGCCCGGACTCGCCGCCGGAAAGGCCGCCATCGAGGTCCTCCAGCGTGAGTCCGACCTGCAGGTTCGCGATCACGAAGGGCGCGGGCATGATCTCGAAACCGTGCACGCGCCGCAACGCGGCCCGCCTCACGTGCGCGCCCACAAGCGCGCGCGACCGCTTTCGCCCCCTCAGGTTTGACGCGATGCGGCGCAACACCTCCGACAGGTACGTCCCGGTGCCGCAACACGGATCAAGCACGTGCACGTTGTCTGCAGCAAGCCCGTCGCGGACCTGGAAGTCGCGCTTCAGGGCGTTGTCCACCCTGGCGACCATGTAGCGCACCACTTCCGGCGGTGTGTACCAAACCCCCAGCTGCTTGCGCAGATCCGGGTCGAACTCCTTCAAGAAGGGCTCGTAGAAGTACGGGACCGCCTCCCCCTCCCTGAGACGATCGAAGAAGGCGGACCGGTCCACCCGGTTGAGCACGCCCTCGGACCGATCCAACACCTCAATGATGCCGAGCGGCCCCAGATGCCCCGGATCGGTGATCTGCCGGAACAGCGCCCGAAGGACCGGGACTTGCAGGTGCCGGACCGCCTCGCGCCAGCGGAACCGCCGTGACTCCAGGCTCTCGGTGAGCAGCGGACCATCGCTCCCGGCCTGGCGGGACCACAGCACCCACGCGGAGAAGATGCCGTAGAACAGCGTCTGGACCAAGGCCGAGTGAAAGAACCGGCCTCCCCGCTCATCATCGAAGTGGATGCCCAGCGCCCCCTCCAGCGACTCGCGCACCGGCATCAGCCGGGAGTCGTCCGCCGCCCCCACACGCGCGAGCCCGTCCCGGGCGAACGAGGCGAGAATCCGCGCCAAGTGCCGAGGGTCGGCGATGGTCGCCGAATGGGGCATCGCGTGAATCAGGCGCTCACCCAGCCCGCCCCGCGGCGGTGTCGAACACGCGGAGGCACCCCGGCTGGACGCCCCTCACCTTGACGGCCCCGTGACCGGGGCGTTGCCGCTTGCGAGACTTCTCCGAACCGACGTGTCTGGCGGAACAACGACCGACGCCCGGAGGTCCCGCCCTCCCGTCGCCCGGCCCACCAGCACAGAACGCCTACGGCTTCAGCTGGGCGCCGACCGCCCACTGAAGGTGTCGGGGATTGCGCAAGCGGTCGTCTCGTCGGTTGCGCCCCCCGGGCGCCGGGCGCGGACCAGATCCGAAGGGCGCTTCCGGGCCAGGGTCTGCTTCCGCTCCAAGTCGGTCATCGCCCAATTATCCCCCATCCGGTCCGCCCGGCCTGCGCCGGGACGCCTTCCCGCGCATCGGGGCGCGAGGGATAGAATCCCGCCAATGGGCAGCCGCGCAATCCACCCGGCCGACCGGCGCTTCAGCGTCGCCCCAATGATGGGGCACTCGCACGGGCCGGCGCGGCGGATGTGGCGCCGGCTCCTGGACCGGGGCGTGCTGTACACCCCGATGATCGCCGCGGACGCGGCCGTGCGGCGCGAGCGGCTGCTCGCGTTCGACCCGGCCGAGCGGCCGCTGGCGCTGCAGCTCGGCGGCAACGACCCGGCGCTGCTCGCGCGGTGCGCGCGCTTGGCGGAGGCACACGGGTTCGACGAGGTGAACCTGAACGCCGGGTGCCCAAGCGACCGGGTCCGCCAAGGCGGGTTCGGGGCCTGCATGATGGCCGACCCCGGGCTCATCGGCGACTGCGCGCGGGCGATGCGCGACGCCTGCGGGATCGCGGTCACCGTCAAGACCCGGATCGCGATCGACCACATGGACCCGGGCGCGTGCCTCGACCGCGTCGCCGATGCGCTGTCGCGCGCCGGAGCGGACGCCGTCATCGTCCACGCCCGGAAGGCCTGGACCAAGGGCCTGAACCCGAAGGCGAACCGGACGGTGCCGCCGCTCGACCACGACCGGGTCGCCAGGCTCAAGCGCGACTTTCCCGGCCTGGCCGTGGTCGCCAACGGCGGGATTTGCGACACGGAGGGGGCGGCGCGGATTCTCCGCGGGGTCGACGGCGTGATGTGCGGCCGGGAGGTCGTGCGCCGCCCGCTGTTCCTGCAGGAGATCGCCGCGCAACTCTGGGGGCAGCCGCCCGCGCGCACCCGGGAGGAGGTCGTGCGGCTGACGATCGAGGACGCGCTCGGTTCAGGGCGCGACTGGCGAAAGTCGCTCACGGCGATGCTTGGGCTCCACCACGGGCTGCCCGGCGGAAGAAGGTTCCGCCAGGCGCTCGCCGCGGCGCCCAGCCCGGCCAAGGCGGCCGCCACCCTGGAGCGCCTCGGGTTCGCGTGACCGCGGGGACTGTAGCGAGGCGCCTGGGCGCGTACGCGCGCCTGGTCCGCTTCCACTCGGTCCAGGGGACGCTGCTGCTGATGTGGCCGACGCTCTGGGCGGTCTGGCTCGCGGGCGACGGGACCCCGGCGCCCCGCATCGCCAGCGTTCCCAGGACGAAGATCGCGACGATGCGCGCGTTCGGCTGCGCGGTGAACGACCTCGCGGACCGGAAGATCGACGGGCATGTGCGCCGCACGCGCCACCGCCCGCTGGCGACCGGGGAAATCACCCCGCCCGAGGCGGTGGGCGTCGCCGCCCTGTTCCTCGCGGTGGCGTTCGCGGCCTGGCTCGCGCTCAACGACGCCGCCCGCCTGTGGGCGCTCGCCGGGCTGCTCGTCGCGGTGACGTACCCGTACCTGAAGCGGTTCTTCGCCTTCCCGCAGGCGTACCTCGGGATCGCCTTCAGCTTCGGGATCCCGGTCGCCTACGCGGAGTCGGCCGGGCACGTCCCGGCGGAGGCGTGGCTGGTCTTCGCCGGCAACTTCGCCTGGGTGCTCGCCTACGACACCGTCTACGCGATGGCCGACCGGGAAGACGACCTCAGGCTCGCGGTCCGCAGCTCGGCGATCACCCTGGGCAGGTGGGACCTCCTGTTCGTCTGCGCCATGCACGTGGCGTCCCTGTTTCTGCTGTCGGTCGCCGGGGCGGTGATCGGGCTCGGGATGGTGTTCCAGCTGTCGCTGCTGGCCGCGATGGTCGCGGTGTTCGCCTTCCACCGCATGATGCGGGACCGCGACCCGGGGCGTTGCCTGCGGGTGTTCTTCCTCAACCACTGGGTCGGGGCGGCAATCTTCGCCGGGATCTGGCTGGACCATCTCGTGTAGCGACCGCCTGCCCGGCGGCGGACCGACACTCAGCCGCCGGGCGAGCGACCCGCCTCCACGGCGCCAAGGCACAGGCACAGCAACGCCGCGGGAATCCGCATGACCTCGGGGGCAGGACCCTTGGGCCTTCCCCGGCCGCGCGCCGGAAACTCCAGCAGGCCGCGATCTTCCGGGGACTTCGTGACCACGTAGCCGCGCTTGATCTCCTTCTGGCGGCACATCTCGACAAGCCCCTTGAGGTCCCGGGCGTTGACCGGACCGGATCGGTACTTCACCTCGACGGGGACCGGACCCCTGCCCTCCTCAAGCACAAGGTCCACCTCGTTTCCCCTACCGTCTCTCCAGTACGTGCACGGAACGGGACGCGGAACCCGGTGGGCGAACAGATGCTTGTGCACCACACTCTCGACAACCATGCCCAGCTCGGCGGGCCTTTCCAACATAGAGTCGTCGCCGAACGTCATCGCGGATGCCAAACACGAGTCGGCCAAGTGGATCTTGGAGCGCCCGCGGAGGACCTCCTTGCCGTACCCGTGGGGGAGCAACCGGTGAACCAAGTGCGCCGCCTCGAACAGACCGATGAACCGCTCCGCCTGCGCCCGGTTCATCCCGGTATTCGAGCACAGGGTCGGAAGGTCTAGGATGCCGCCCCTCTGACGGCACAGGTAGAGGAAAACGAGCTCGAGGTCACGAACCCGGCGCACCCCGAAGTACCGGGTCATGTCACTCCTCAGGATCCGGTCGACGATGTCGTCCCGCACGATCGCCTGCGCCTCGTCAGCACTGTCGGTTAGGACCGCCCGCGGGTATCCGCCACGCAGAAGATACTCTTGGAAGTGCCCTTGGCACTCCTGCGCCGCCTCGCGAGCCACATGGAGATCCTGCCCCGACCATTCGAACAGGTCCCCCAAGGACCCGAGCGGGGGGGTGGGTGGCAACGCCACCTTCCTGAGCTCCAAGTACTCGTGGAACGACAGTGTCGGCAGTCGCACGGTGCGCCACCGCCCCACCCCGGCACTACTGTCCGCGGTGCCGAGCGACATTGCGGAACCAGAGAAGGCGATGCGCCAATTCTCGCGCAAGTCGACAGCGACCTTGATCCAGGTCCCCCAGTCCGGCGCATCCTGCACCTCGTCAAGGAAGAGATAGGCGGTCCCTTTCCGTTCGGGGAAACGCTCCTCCCACGCCTGGATGACAGAGTCCAGCCCGAGTTCGGACAACACGGTGACATCAAAGCGGGCGTGAAGGATGTTGGCCGGGGCGACGCCCGCCTCAAGCAGGGACGCGATCGACTGCCGCATGATCGTGGTCTTGCCAACCTGTCGGGTGCCGGCGAGCTCCACCGCCATCGGGGCCGGTGGGTCGAACATCCACCGGTGGAACTTGCCGAAGGCCGCACGCTTCCAGGTGGGCAACCGCGTCAACACCCTCCCCTGCCACCAAGGGTTCTGGGAAAGCAACACGCGGATGACTTCTTCGTTGGGAACAGGCATGTCGTAACAGTTTCCTTCCGTCTGCACTCTCATGATAGCACTAATTTGGTGATTTAGTGCGTTTTCTCGGATTTTTCGTCACTATTCGCAGAATCCACACCCAAAAGACCCAGACAGAGGGACAGACACGACTGTTTCACGCCCCAAACCACCGTTTTTTGCGGTGATCGTCACTAAACACGCGCTTTTGTCTGCACACGATAGCACAAAAGACGGTGCGCTATGCACGCTGTCGCCGAAAACACGGTGTGCATCGATGCAACCCGTGTAGCCGGGCATTCTCGACTGTCCCCGGTCACTCCCCCGCGGAAGGGGACGCACCGACGGGTTGCTGGAGGATCGGTATCGGAGCCTCCGCCTGCTCAAAACCAACGGCACGGTTGTACTCGACGTGGGTCAGGTAGAGTCCGCCCGCCGCGAAGGTCGGCGGCCGTGCCCGCCGGTCCTTGCCCTCGACCAGTTCCTGCACCCACTCCGCCGGGCGCTTTCTCCGCCCGACATAGACCAGGGTGGCGACCATGTTGCGCACCATGTGGTGAAGGTAGGCGTTGGCCTTGAAGGTGAGGACGACGATCTCCCCCGCCCGCCGGATGTCAAGCCCCATGAGGTTGCGCTCGGTCGTCCGCGACTGGCAGGACGCGGCGCGGAACACGTCGAAGTCGCGGGTCCCGACCAGGTGGGCCGCGGCGACACGCATCGCGTCGAGGTCGAGTGGCACGTGGTGCCAGCCGACGTAGTCGGCGTAGATCCCCGGGCGTTGCGCCCGGTTGAGCAACAGGTAGCGGTACGTCCGGGCGTGCGCGGAGTGCCGGGCGTGAAAGCCGGGGGGCGCCGGGCGCACCCAACGCACGGCCGCCGACGCCGGCAACAGCGCGTTGGTCCCTCTCACCCACGCGGTCGGCTGCCGGGCCGCGGCGGTGTCGAAGTGGGCGACCTGGCCGACCGCGTGCACGCCCGCGTCGGTGCGCCCGGCGCCGAGCACCCGGACCTTCTCCCCCGCGATCTCGGAGACCGCGCGCTCCAAGACGTCCTGGACGGAACATCCCGACGGTTGCGACTGCCAGCCGCAAAACCGGCTCCCGTCGTACTCGATCCCAAGCGCGTAACGCCGGCTCTCGCCCATGGTCAGGCGATGCCGCCTCGCCCGTCCCTGTGTGGAATCTCGCGCATTGGGGGTATCATTCTCAGACTGGGAAATTATATTGGCCGCCCATGGGAAGACTCCTGATCCACGCCCTGCTGTCCGTTGCGCTGGCGTTGCCGGCGTCGGCGCCGGCGCTCGCCGCGCCCGAGGCGCACGGCGAGCGGTTCATGGTGAGCACGGCGAACCCGCACGCGTCGCGGGCGGCCGCGGAGATCCTGCGCGATGGCGGCTCCGCGGTCGACGCCGCCATCGCCGCGCAGATGGTGCTCAACCTGGTCGAGCCGCAGTCGTCCGGGATCGGCGGGGGAGCCTTCATGCTCCACTGGGACCGCGCCGGCAAGAGGATCACGACGTTCGACGGGCGCGAGACCGCCCCGCTGTCCGCGACCGACCTGCTGTTCCACCGGGGCGGCGGCCCGATGGACTGGCGGGATGCCGTCGTCGGCGGCCGGTCGGTCGGGACGCCCGGCTTGGTGGCGATGCTCAAGCTCGCCCACGACCGGCACGGGAAAACGCCGTGGAAGGACCTGTTCGCCCCGGCGATCGAGCTGGCCCGGGCCGGGTTCGAGGTGTCCCCCCGGCTCCACGGGTCGATCAAGGCGTCCGCCAAGCGCGGGCTCGGCAGGTACCCGGCCGCGCGCGAGCACTTCTTCACGCCGGAGGGGGATCCGCTGCCGGTCGGCCACCTGCTCAGGAACCCCGAGCTCGCCGACACGCTTGAGGCGATCGCCGAGCGCGGGCCCGAGGCGCTCCACACCGGGGAGATCGCCGCCGACATCGCCGCCGCGGTGCGCGCCGCCACCGACAACCCCGGGAGGCTGACCGTCGAGGACCTCGGGCGCTACCGGGCGAAGGAACGCCCGCCGGTGTGCTCGGACTACCGGGGCAAGCGGGTGTGCGGCATGGGACCCCCGACCTCCGGGGGCGTGACCTCCCTGCAGATACTCTCGATCCTGAAGCGCTTCGACCTCGGACAGATGGACCCGCACGCCGCCGACACCGTCCACCTGTTCACCCAAGCCGCAAAGCTGGCCTACGCGGACCGCGGCCTCCACCTGGCAGACCCGGACTTTGTCGATGTCCCGACCGCCCGGCTGCTCGGCAAGCGCTACCTGCGCGATCGGTCGCGCCAGATCCGCATGCGCCGGGACCTCGGCAACGCCAAGCCCGGGGACCTGGGCGGCGCCGCCGACCGACGCGACGCCGCCTCCCCCGACCTCCCGTCGACCACGCACGTCTCCGTCGTCGACCGCGACGGGAACGCGGTGTCGATGACCTCCAGCATCGAGAACGCCTTCGGCTCCACCCTGATGGTGCGGGGGTTTCTGCTGAACAACCAGCTGACCGACTTCGCCTTTGTCCCCCTGGGGACGGATGCGCGCCTGGTCGCCAACCGAGTGGGTCCGGGCAAGCGTCCCCGCAGCTCGATGTCGCCGACGATGGTGTTCGACGAGGAGGACAACCTTCTTCTGGTCACCGGATCCCCGGGCGGGAGCCGCATCATCAACTACGTCGTCCAGTCGGTCGTCTCGGTGCTCGACTGGGGCATGACCGTCGGCGAGAGCGTCTCGCTGCCGCACTACACGAACCGGAACGGCGCCACCGACCTGGAGGAAGGCACCCGACTCGAGGCGATCCGGGAGGACCTTGAGAGACTGGGTCACACGGTGAACGTCCGCCCGCTCACCAGCGGGCTCAACATGATCATGCGGACCCCGGGCGGCCTGACAGGCGCATCGGACCCGCGGCGCGAAGGGGTCGCGATCGGTGGCTGAGCCGACCGACCGTCTCGCCCCGCCGGGGCGCACGACAATCGGCGGGCTGATCGCCGAGCGCAAGGCGGTCGTGATGCCCGGCGTCTACGATGCGCTGTCGGCCCTGGTCGCCGAGAAGACCGGTTTCGAGCTGGCGTTCATCTCGGGGTACTCCGCCTCGGCGTCGCACCTGGGACTGCCGGACATGGGCTACCTGAACCAGAGCGACATCACCGACATCGCGCGGCGGGTGTGCGGCGCCGTGTCGATGCCGGTCATCGTCGACGCCGACACCGGGTACGGCAACCCGCTCAACGTCCGCAAGACGGTGCGCGACCTGATCCGCGCGGGCGCCAAGGGGTGCTTCATCGAGGACCAGGAGTGGCCCAAGCGTTGCGGGCACATGCGCGGGAAGCGAATCATCGACCGCCCGGAGTACGCGGCAAAGATCGCGGCCGCGGCCGAGGAGAAGGGCGGCCGCGACTTCTTCGTCGTCGCGCGCACGGACGCCGTCGCGGTGTCCGGGCTCGACGAGGCACTTGCCCGGATGGCCGACGCCAAGAAGGCCGGCGCCGACGGCTTCTTTGTCGAGGCGCCGCGCGACCGCGCGCAGATGGAGGCCATCTGCTCGGGTGCCCCTCGGCCGCTGGTCGCCAACATGATCGAGGGGGGCGCGACCCCCATACTCCCGAAGGACGAGCTCGCGGCCATCGGCTACTCGCTGATCCTCTACCCCCTCTCGGGCCTCTACACCGCGGCGGATGCGTTGCGAAGGGTGTACGCCGACCTGATGAGGACCGGCACGACCGACGGGAAGGGGATGACGAGCTTCGACGAGTTCAACGAGATCATCGGCGCCGACAGTCACCTCGCGATGTCGGATCGCCACCAAACGCCCTGAGCGGGTGCGGGTTCCCCCGCCTGCCCGTATAATCGGGGGTCCGCGGGGATATAGCTCAGCTGGTAGAGCGCTTGCATGGCATGCAAGAGGTCAGCGGTTCGAGCCCGCTTATCTCCACCCGGTGTCCCCATCGTCTAGAGGCCTAGGACATCGCCCTTTCACGGCGGTAACAGGGGTTCGAATCCCCTTGGGGACGCAACCTTAACCCCCGTTTGGGAGTGAAGGGCCGGGAAGACGCGGACCTCGTCGCCCAGGAACTCGACCCGGTCAAGGAGGCCGCCCAACAGGGACCGCTTGCCGGCCGGGTCAGCCGCCTTCACGCTGTCCCGGTAGTCCGCCAAGAACTTCCCCAACAACCTCTTGTCGGCTGCCAGCTTGCCGTTTGCCTCAGGGCGAATCGCCTCAAGGCGCTGCTCCAAGGCAACCCTGCGGTCCTCGAGTGCGTCGATCTTGTCGATCAACGGCCGCTGGTTCCGCACCTCGGTCAGGAGGTCGGTCAGCTTGTCCTGCTGGCGCCGGATCCCCCCGATCTCCTTGCGGATGGCCTTCATCTCGCGCTCGCGGTCGCCCCCTCCCCGGACGCGCTTGTTGACCTCGCCGATGACCTCGGTCATGACGCCGTCGGTGAGGATCTGGTCAAGCACCCCACCAAGCGTCGCCTCCTCCACCCGTTCCTTCTTCACCTTCGGGCGACCGCACCGCGCGTGGCACCGATAGTAGCCGCCATCGCCCACCAGGTTCGCCCCACAACCGCACTTGAGCAATCCCGACAGGAAGTAGCCGCAGTCCCGCCTCCGGGGACCATGCGACCGTTTCCTCGACATCTCCATCAGCGTCCGGGCCTCGTCCTCCGTGATGGCGGCGCGGTGCGCGTTCGGGACGACATGCCACTCGCCCTCGGGACGCTCGCGCTCGCCGCCGATGTACTGGCCGTCAATGCGCTCGTTGTGGCGGTTCCACACGAGGAAACCGGCGTACACCAAGGCACTGCGCTCCATGTACATCAGCCGGGCCGGGGTGACGTCCATGCCGAGGCGCTCGCGCAAGGCCTTGCGGCTCTCGCCCCTGAGCCGCCCCCGCAGGTACTCCCGGGCTTTCGGGAAGTCGACGGGATCGGGTTCCAGGGTGCTCTTGACGACCGCTCCGTTCTTGTTCGCGCCGACCTGCTGGTGACGCAGCCGGTAGCCGAACAGGGCCCTGCCGCCGGCCCGGTAGCCTTGGTGGATGTTCTCGCCCATCCCCCGGAGTCCCTCCTCCTTGCTCTTCTCCGACCAGGACGCGTCAAGGCTCTCGTTCATGCCGATCATGAGGATGCGGCCGGAGCGAGGCAAGTTGCCCACCGGCATCCGAAGGTAGACGATCTCGACGCCCGCCTTCTTCAGCTCGTGCTTGTAGAGCTTCGTGTGGAACTCGTCGCGAGAGAACCGGGAGGTGTCATAGCAGTACAGCCGCTGGAACAGACCGGGAGTCTGGCGGAGGTCCGCCATCATCGCCTGGAATGCCGGGCGTCGGTCAGTCTTGGCCGACTCGACCCGGTCGGCGTACTCCTTGACCAAGGACACACCGTCGACCTCCATCTGCGCGAGTATCTCCCTGCGCTGAGAGTCAACGCTGACATCGTGACGGTCCTTGCTCGACCTGAGATACATGGCTGCCCTAATCATCACCGCCTCCCTCTAGTGCTCCGCGTCGGACACCCGGTTCCGGTCCCCGAGCCAGTGCGCGAACTCGATCGCAAGCAGCTCGACCGCGGTCTTCTCCACCCGGTACTCTCCGAGGTGCACCACCTCGAGCTTCCGGGGCGGCCGACCGCGGCGCGCCTCGCGACACGGGCGGGCGGGCGTGACCGAAGCCACACCGCCCTGCCTGTCCTGACTGTTTGTCGCGTCGCTCATTTGCCTGCGTCCTCTCTATGGTGTATGATAACCGATATTTCAGTCATCGGTAACGCGAAGATGGGCGAGACAGCAAAAAGGCACATGCCTGTTGGTTTTTTACAACGGCTCGACAGACTGGTCCGCGAGCACGCCGACGGCAGTCTGCGGCGGTTCGCGCTCGGCGCGGGGATCAGCCAGCAGACGCTGTTCTCGGTCACGAACGGCACCGTCCCTGGGGCCGACATCATCTGCAAGATCTGCGAGACCTACGGCGTGAGCGCGGACTACCTCCTGTTCGGGAAGCGCGCGCGGAAGTAGTCAACCGGCGAACCGGGCGAGCACCTCCGGCGCCGGCCGAATGCCCCGGTCGTCGCAGGCACACTCGTACACGCG
>CAZZIL010000531.1:0-3773 GCA_964654265.1 uncultured Gammaproteobacteria bacterium
CGCACCGAGCGCAAGTCGGGCAGGGGGCACCAGGGATTCACCTTCCACTGCTCGCCGGAGGTGACGCTCGATGAGGATCTCGGCAGGCGCGACCTGACCGTCAACGCGATGGCGATGGACGCCGGCGGGAACGTGATCGACCCGCACGGCGGCCGCGCCGACCTGCGCGGACGCTTGCTCAGGCACGTCTCCGACGCGTTCCAGGAGGACCCGTTGCGGGTCTTGCGGGTCGCGCGGCTGCAGGCGCGCCTTGGCTTCGACATCGCCGCGGAGACCCGGCGGGTGATGCTGAAGATGGTGGGGCGGGGCGACCTCCAGGAGCTCTCAGCCGAGCGGGTCTGGGCGGAGATCCAGAAGGGACTCGCGGAGAGCAGGCCGTCGGTGATGCTCCGGACGCTCCAGGAGCTTCGCGCCCTCGGTTTTGTCGCGCCGGACCTCGCGCGCGTGTGGGACGAGCCGGTCGACGGCGCGGATCACCTGCCGTGGGGGACCCGGGGCGAGCGGGCCGCGGCGTTCGCCGACCTGTGTGCACAGGCCCGGTTGCCGCCGGAGGCCGTCCTTGCCGGGGCGCTGTGCCGGACCGGGAGGGACTCGGCGGAGTCCGCCGTGATCGCGAAGGCGACGTGCGCCGGTCTCAAGGCGCCACGCCGGTTCCGGCGCCACGCCGTGTCGGTGGCGCGTGCCCGGGACATCCTGGACCGGCCAGGGGAGGAAGGGGACTGCGGGAGGATTCTCGACCTGCTGGAGACGCTTGACTGGCGGGGCGACTCGTCCCTGCTGAAGGACGCGCTTGCCATGCTTGAGATCGAGGCCCGCGCCGAGGGCCGGGGGGAGATTGACGGGATGGCCAAGCGTGCCCGGGAGGCCGACCGGGCACTCAAGTCCGAGCGTGTTCTCCGGCAAATTCGCGACCTGCCCGAGTTCACGGCGGAGACGGTGCGCAAGGCGCGGCTGCGCGGCCTAATGGACGCGGGAATCTGCCGGTGAGCCGCCGGGCACGGTGCCGAGGCGGGACCGGTCACATGTCGGCCAGGTAGTCCTCGCAAAAGCGCCCGGGGTCGGACCTTGCCTCGGTTGACGGGTGGGTCGACAGCACCTCAAGTAACTCAAGGAAGGCCGCGTCGCCGCCCTCCGGGTCGGCGTCGGAGGTGTCGAGCTCCGCCTCGATCCTCGCCAGGATCCGGCCGATCCCGCCGGTGTCCAGGCCTTGCCGGTCCATGTAGCGATAGGCGAGGCAGTCGGCCTCCCGCTCGTGGTCGCGCGAGTACTTCATCTGCGTCAGCCCGCCCGGGATCGCCGGGTAGCCGCCGAGCGCCAACTCGAGCAGCACGTTGAGAAGGGAGCCCTCCACAAACGAGCGCAGGATGTGGCGCTGGCGGATGTGCTCGATCTCGTGGGCGACCACGCCGACGAGCTCGTCGTCGGACTCGGCGAGGTCGACCAGCCGGTCGGACAGCAGCACGACCCCTTGGGGGAACGCGAAGGCGGCGGGGATATCGGTTGTCCCGTTCACCATCCGGCGGATCTCCAGCCTGTGCGGGCGCTCCCCGGGAAGGTCCGCGGCGACCTTGCGGAAGAGCGCGCGGACCTCGTCGTGCCGTGCCCTGGTGAGGGCGGACGGGCGGAAGTGGCCCGCGGAGAAGTCCTCCAGCGCCTGCTCCCCCAGCGGATCGAGCAGGCCCACCGGGAGTTTCCAGGCGATCGCCTCGGCGGCCACCGGGACCGCCTTGACGGCCAGGAGCGCCAAGACGCCCACGGACAAGCAGACGCCGAGCACGACCGCCGCCAGGGATCCGCTCTCCAGGCGGTGGATGGCGCGCCGCCCCATGCCGGCGGCGGCGAGCGCCCGGTCCAGCGCGTCGTTGTCCGCGACAATCAGCCGGACCCCGTCCGGGAAGCCCATGGTCCGCCGGGTGTGGCCGACCCTGGACGAGATCTTGAGTTGGGCGACCGGCGCGGTGGTGCGGCGGCCCTCCTGGTTCTCGGCGCGGGCCGCCCTGGAGACCGTGTTGACCCACAGCCTGGCGGGGATTCCCCGGCTTCTTCTGGGGTCGAGCCAGACCGCGTCGACAGGCCCGGATTCCACGTGGGGCCGCGGCGGTGGCCGCTCAGATCGACCCGAGGTCGATGCCGAGGATGTCGAACCCCTCCTGTCCGATCGCGGACTTGCCCGTCTCGGCCTGCGCCACGATCGACTCCATGAGCTCCGGGGCGCAGTGGACTGTCGTCGCCGCCGCGAGCAGGCGCGCGCGGACGATCACGGCCCACGGCCACAGCGCCCCGAGCGTGACGAGCGCGAGCAGCCCGGTCCCCACCACGGTGGCCCCGTAGCGCAGCGGGCTCAGGTCGCAGGAGACGCGCCCGTCGCCGATCCGGACGGAGTTGAGCAGCGCCTTCTTGAGCGTCGCGCCGCCGATGGCAAGGCAAAGGTAGGTGAAAAGGGCGAGCAGGATCAGCGCGAAGGCGCCCGGCCAGGTCGCGGCGACGAGCTCCTCTGTCGCCGCGTAGACTGTCGCGAAGACGATGAACCAGCAGAACGGCACGAAGGCGACGGCGACGATGTAGGGGTTGTAACCGGAGCTGTGCCCTAGGCGGACGGACCCGAGCGTGCGGTTGGCCACCGAGTAGCGGTGGAGCGCCCAGAACGACCAGGCGACCGGGAACAGGAGCGCCAGGCCGAGGATCAGCCAGTGCAGGGGTCCCAGGTGCTCCAGCAGCAGGAAGCCGCCCATCGCGTACAGCGGGATGAAAATCCCGTAGATCGCCGGCAGTTTCCCGCGGAAGCCGAAGCGGATGGTGCGGTACGAGCTGTTGCGCGACTCGAAGGAGAGCTTGCGCTCGAACAGCCAGGGCACGAGGAGGACCGCGGCGAGTCCCGTCCCGACGGGGCCGAGGAACTGAAGGAGACCCAGGGCGACCAAGAAGACGATCCGCGCGGCCAGGATCGAGACCGGGCTTGCGTGGTAGTCGAAGCCGAACCCGTCGATGACGGTGTTGCCCATCAGGTAGCGCTTTTTGCGCACCTTGGCCCAGGCGGAGTAGATCCCGAGGGTGACGGCGGACAGGCCGATGTTCGTCAGCCAGATCTTCAGGTACTCCTTGGGTTCCCCGGTGAATTGGACCGGATATTCCCGAAGCTCCTGGGAGGCGGTTGGCTCCCCGGGGGGCTGGCCGTCAGTGTCCGCTGTCTGCCCGTCGGGGTCTGTCATTCCTGTGGTCGTGGAGCCGTGGGGGAAGTCGCCGCAATCATACCGGACGGAGAGTCGGGCAGGCGGCGCGCCGGGCTTGGGTATCATCGGCGGATGGCTGGTTTGGTGCGGGGCCGAAGGCCTGCCCGGCCCGCCTTTCCCGGTGCATGCGGCCTTGGCCGTCCCACCGGGGGCATGGGACACTCATGGTCGGGAGGAGGACTGATGGACCCGTACGTTGGCAGGGCTGACTGGACGTTTCCGGTGCCGATCCGATACGGCCCCGGGCGCCTCGCGGAGCTTCCCGAGGTCCTCTCGGGGATGGGGGCGCGCCGCCCCCTGGTGGTCACCGACCGCGGGTCGGCCGGCCTGGCGTTCGTGAATCGCGCCCTTTCGCTGCTGGGGAGCGCCGGGCTGGAGGCCGGGCTCTTCGCGGGGGTCAGTCCGAACCCGCTGGACAGCGAGGTGCTGGCCGGCCGGGACGCCTACCGGGCCGGCGGGCACGACTCGGTGGTCGCGCTCGGCGGCGGATCCGGGATGGACGGCGGCAAGGCCGTGAGCCTGGTCGCCGGGAACGACCTTGGG
>CAZZIL010000532.1:0-1681 GCA_964654265.1 uncultured Gammaproteobacteria bacterium
TTGGCCGGGGTGACGCGCGCGGTGCCGACAGGGACCGGGCAACCATGCTCAACGCCGCCGTGCGCCGCTCGCTGGACTCGGTGGTCCCTGCGGCACCGGCGGGAGATGAGTCTGCGCACCAAACAGTGACCTTGCCAGGCACCTCGCCATCGCCGACCGGTTGGTCTCCGGATCCCGTTGACCGATGCCGGGTGCTCCACCGGGACGTTCGCGCCGGGGCCTGCCGCACATCCCGGGGTTTGCTTTCCACTGGAGTGCCCGCGCTGTCCGCCGCCCCCCAGATGCTTGCTGTCGACCAGCCACGCATCGCGCCCGGCGCATGGCGGTCCCCGGTCCCACTGTGAAACACCGTCTTCGTCGGCCGCAGACACGGCAATACCAGGCCCTGTCGCCCGAAGATGACCGCCACCGTCAGCCTGCCTCTGGTACCCCGCGCGCAAGGGGAGGCAACGAAGTTGCCACATGACGGCGCACCAGACCGGCGATGCCCGCGACATGGAGGACCGTCTCTCCCAGTCGGACAGCCCCCCAACCCTGTCGGCCTGAAAGGGGAGACGCCTCCACGGGGAGGCTGACTGTCACCCCGGCCGAGCGGGTTGCCTTGCACCCTGTCCGCCAGCACGCACAGCCCGGCGGGACGTGCGTTCGTCCCGCACTTGACCACTCGCCAGTCCATGCCGTGCCGCCAGCAGGTCATCGCCGCCGGCATCCACTCAAGAAATCCACCGTCGCATCTTGACAACCGACGGCTGTTCGCATACACTGGTCCCGTCGTTGTGCCCAAGAGGAACTAGAAGATGGAAAGGATGGAGAGGAATGTGACGGAAGTCACTGATGGCGACACGTTCAAAACGGATCGTGGCGAAAGAGTGCGCCTCGAGGACGTTGACGCACCGGAGTCTTATAGGGTTGGTGGTCCGGAGGCGAGGCGGGATCTCGAGGACCTGATTCTTGGCAAGAGGGTGACCATCGACCAGAAAGCGATTGACGACTACGGCCGCATCGTTGCCCAGGTCCGGATCGGCGAGCTCTCGGTAAACGAAGAGATGCAACGGAAGCTGAAGTGGCGGAGCTGATCCACCTTCCTATCGCATAGCGGCACGGGAAGGCAGTGACATCTTCGCGCAGTGCTCTCCGCCAACACCCAGTCTCAGCCATCGCGGGTCGCGTTGCCGAGACCAACGACAACAGGACGCGCCCCCTCCTCCGGCAGGGCGGTCGCCCTTCGCATAGCCGGGGTCGGACTCTCCGGCCGCGACCGTACTGCCGGGCGTTCTGGGCTTGCACCCGGCAGAGGATGAGGTCGGAGCCGAGAGACAAGCGCCAGTGCCGCCACCGAGGAGACAAATCACCCCTCTCACCTGCCCGGCGCGCGCCTTGCCGCAGACGGCTCGTCACCCCCGCCGATCGTTGGCGGCCTCGCTCCCGCGGTGGTTGCCGTGACCCCGGTGCGAGCACCCGGCGTCCAGCACCGCCCCCGCCATGGGCAGACGCACCCCGGCCTTTCCGCACCTGGCTGGCACGGGCAACGGTGACTGACGACCGGGCCTGGTCGGTGCGGCGACGGGCTCTCTGGCGGGGGCAGGCCATGCTGTCCTGATACCATCGAGTGTCGGCACGCGGATGTGCTCCGTCTGCCGTCGCACGCCCCGACCGACCAGGCCCGGTCGTCAGTCACCGT
>CAZZIL010000533.1:0-8220 GCA_964654265.1 uncultured Gammaproteobacteria bacterium
TCTCGCCGACCTCGTCGACCATCCCGCCGCCGCCGGCCACCGGGTCCAGCCCGGCGAGCAGCTCGGCGCGGCCCCACAGCACGCCGATCCCGGTGGGGCCGTTGCACTTGTGCCCGGAGAACGCGTAGAAGTCGGCGCCCAGCGCGCGCGGGTGCGCGGTGCGGTGGGGAATGTGCTGCGCCCCGTCCACCACCACCAGCGCGCCGGCCGCCCGCGCCTCCGCCGCGAGCGCGGCGACGTCGTTGACCACGCCGGTCACGTTCGACGCGTGCGTGATCGCCAGCACGCCGGCATCCCCGGCCGCGAGCGCCGCCGCCAGCGCGCCGCGGTCGAGGGTCCCGTCCGGGCCGCAGCGCGCCCAGGCGATGCCGGGGCCGGGACCCCACGCCAGCTGCCACGGGACGATGTTGCTGTGGTGCTCCATCCCGGTCACCACCGCCCGGGAGCCCGGCCGCGCCGCCTGGCGCGCCAGCCCCGCCGCCAGGTTCAGCGCCGCGGTGGCGCCCGACGTGAAGACGATCTCGCCCGCGTCGGCGCCCAGCGCGCGCGCGACCGTCGCGCGCGCCCCCTCGTACTCCTCGGTGGCGCGCTCCGCCCACGGGTAGATCCCGCGCGCGACGTTCGCGCGGTACCCGCGCTCGTATCCGTCCATCGCCTCCAGCGCCTCGCGCGACGCCGGCGAGGTCGCCGCGCTGTCCAGGTAGGACACGCCGCCCCCTTCCAGTACCGGGAACGCGATCTCAGCCATCCGCCGGCTCCCGGCCGAAGGCCGCCGCGTCGTCCAGGTCGACGACCGCGGCGCGGCCGACGTCGACCTCCGCGACCGCGCCCGCGTTGTCGGCGAGCACGCCGCGCGCGCCGGAGTCGCCGCCGAGCGCCTGCAGCGCAGGGAAATGGCGGGCGCCGAACAGCACCGGGTGCCCGCGCTTGCCGCCGCAGCACGCGACCGCGATGTCCTTGCCGTCCGCCGGGCTGAGCGCCGCGGCAAGCGCGCCCAGGATCGCGGGCGACACCAGCGGCATGTCGCCCAGGCACACGAACGCGGCGGCCGTCCCCGCCGGGAGCGCGCCGATCCCGCGCGCGATCGACCCGCCCATCCCGGCCGCGTAACCCTCGTTGTGGACAAGGCCCAGGCCGAGGTCCGAGACCAGGGCCTCGACCCGCTCGCGGTCCCGCCCGGTGACGACCACCGCCGCCGAGAGGGTGCCGTCTTGCACCGCCGCCGCGAGCGCCTCGGCCGAGTGGCGCAGCAGCGGCTTGCCGCGCCACTCCTCCAGCAGCTTGTTGGACCCCATCCGGCTCGACAGACCGGCCGCGAGCAGCGCCGCGGCGGCCGGGCCGCGCCCATCGCGCGCCGCGCCCGCCCGCGGCGACGCGCGCTCGTGCGTCTCCTCCAGCAGTCCGCCGACGCCCATCGCGGCAACGTCCTCCGACGTCACGCACTCGCCGGCGCACAGGCGGCGCAGCACCCAGTCGAACCCGCCCGGCTTCGGCGAGCGGGCGCACCCCGGCAGGCCCAGCACGGCGGCCTTCCCGGCGCGGCCGAGCACCAGCAGGTTCCCCGGGTCCACCGGCATCCCGACGCGGCGCACCTCGCCGCCGTTCGCGAGGATCGCCAGCGGGACCACGTCGCGCTCGTCGCACACCGCGCTCGCCGCCGCGACGAGCACGATGTCCGGGGAGTCGCCGAGCGCGACGCCGAGCGCCGCGGCCAGCGCGCCGGCCGAGTGGTCGCAGCGCTCCTCGCGCACGAGCGACGCCCGGCAGCGCGCCAGGCGCGCCTCGGTGACGCGGCGTGTCTTGTCAAGCACGGCCTCGCGCACCGACGGCAGCCGGGTCTGCACCAGCGCCACCCGCGACGGCCGGTACGGCGCGACCGACAGCGCCTCCCCGACCGCCTGGCAGCGCCCCACGACATCGGACCCGACCGCGAACGGGACCACCTTGAGCGTCGCGACGAGCCGCCCGCGGTCGACGTGCTCCCGGTCCGCCAGAGTCGCCAGCGCGACCGCCGGCGACACCCGGTTGAGCCCGGCGACGCGGGCGCCGTCCACACGGAACAGCCCGGCGCGCGCCGCGAACACGTTGGCGCGACCGTCGACGGCGCCCGACGCGCGCACGTCCGGGCCGCACAGCGCCGCGGCGATCGCCGCCGCCGCGTCGTCCTCGCCGACGTCGCCCTCCTCCGGCGTCGCGACAAACACGCGCCGGTGGCCGGCGGCGAGCAGCCCGTCGAGATGGCCGCGCGCCAGCCGGGTCCCCTTCGGGATGCGCCCGTCCGCCGTGCGCATCGAGTGCGCCAGCAGCGCCCCCGCCGCGTCGGCGGTGTCGACCTCGCCGAACCTCACCGCCTGTCGCCGGCGCCGCGCGCGCACGCGACGACCTCCGCCATGACCGCGAGCGCGATCTCGGCGGCGGAGGCCGCGCCGATGTCGATCCCGACCGGCGCATGGATCCGGCGGCAGTCCTCTTCGGTGAGCCCCTCCCCCGCCAGGCGCGCGACGCGCCGGGCGTGCGTCTTCCTGCCGCCGAGCGCCCCGACGTAGAACGCCGGGCTGCGCAGCGCCAGCGCCAGCGCCTCGTCGTCGAGCTTCGGGTCGTGAGTCAGCGCGACCACCGCGGTGCGGGAGTCGATCCCGATCGCGGCGAGCGCCTCGGCGGGCCAGAGCCGGCGGATGTCCGCGCCCGGGAAGCGCGCCTCGGTCGCCCACGCGTCGCGCGGGTCGACCACGACCGTCTCGATGCCGCACAGCGCCGCCATCCCGAGCAGTGGCTGCGCAATGTGCACCGCGCCGACGACCACCATCCGCACGCGCGGGTTGAACGGCTCGACAAAGTGGCCGCGCCCTTCCGACTCGACGACGCGCGCCCGGTCGGTGCGCATCGCGTCCGCCACCGCGTCCGCGAGCGCGGGCGCGAGCGCGGGCGCGCCGTCCGCGGCGCCGGGGGCGCGCACCAGGCGACCCGACCCCGCCGCCATGTCGGTCACGACGGCGAACGCCCGGCGCGCGCGCATCCCGTCGACAATCTCCGCGGCGAGCGACGCGTTCATTCGGCCGTCAGCGGCTCGACCAGCACCGACATCCTCCCGCCGCAGGCGAGCCCGGCCTCCCAGGCGTCCTCGTCGGCGACGCCGAAGTCGAGCACCCGCGGCCGCCCGGAGCGGATCACGTCCTTCGCCTCCAGGATCACGGCGTTCTCGACGCACCCGCCCGAGACGGACCCGGCGAAGTCGCCGCCGGCGTCGACGGCCATACGGCTGCCGGGGCGCCGCGGCGCGGAGCCCCACGTGTCGACGACGGTCGCGACCGCGACCTTGCGGCCGGCGCGCAGCCAGCCGAGCGCGAGCGCGAGCACCTCGTCGGCCCCAAGCGCCTCAGCGCGGGCGTTGTCCGCTTCCCCGGGCACCGGAAAGCGAGGCGCACAGCCCCGCGAGCGAATCGACGCTGTGGATCGACCGGACCTCGTCCGCGTGCGCCGCGAGCACGCGCGCGCCGCCGGCGAGCGCCTCGTAGCCGCCGTGGCGCAGCAGCGGGTTGAGCCACACCAGCCGGGCGCACGACTTCGCCAGCCGCTCCGCCTCGCGGCCGAGCAGCCCCAGCGCGTCCGCGCCGCCGCGCTCCAGGCCGTCGGTCGCGAGCAGCACGACCGCGCCCTGGCCGAGCGTGCGCCGCGCCCAGTCGCGGTTGAACCCGGCGAGCGCCTCGCCGATGCGGGTGCCGCCGGACCAGTCTTGCACCAGCCGGCCGGCCCGGCCGACCGCGATGTCCGGGTCGCCGTGGCGCAGGCAGCGGTCCACGCGCGTCAGCCGGGTGCCGAACACGAAGCGGTGCACCGGGGAGCCCAGACGGTTGAGGCCGTGCATGAAGTGCAGGAACATCCGCGAGTACGACGACATCGACCCGGAGATGTCGCAGACGACGACGACCGGCCGCGGAAGCTCGCGCCGGCGCCGGCGCCCGATGCCGAGCACCTCGCCGCCGGTGCGCATCGCGAGCCGCACCGTCGCGCGCAGGTCGGCGCGCCCGCGCGCCGACGGCTCCAGGCGGCGCGCCTTGCGCGTCCCCAGCGCCGGCAGGAGCGCGCCGACGAGCGCGCGGGCCTGCGCCCACTCCGCGGCGGACATCCCCTCGAAATCCCGGGCGCCGAGCGCCTCGGCCGCGGACGCCGTCCCCGACCGGTCCGCCGACAGCTCGCTCAGCTCCGCGTGGCGGCGCACCCCCGGGCCGTCCCACGCCTCGCCGATGCGGCGCGACACCCGGGTGCGCTCCGGCGGCGCGCGCAACGGGTCGTCCGCCGCCGGCGCCGGCGCGTCCGCCGACGCCGGGTCGACGGCCCGCCAGAACAGCCGGAACGCCTCGCGGAACAGCGCGCGCTGGTCCTCGCGCTCGACGAGCAACGCGTGCAGCGCCCAGTAGAAGTCGGCGCGCCGGCCGACGCCGACCAGCGCCGCGGCGCGCGCCGCCTCGGCCACCGCGCCGGGCCCGGCGCCGAACCCCACCCGGCGCAGCATGCGCACGAAGTGCGCCAGGTTGCCGACGACGCGCGCGCCGTCGACGGAGCCGACCAAAAGGTTCGGCGGCAGCCGCGCACCCGCGCCGTCAGCCATCGGACGCCGCCGATTCGAGCAGGCGCGCGGCCTCCTCGCCGCGCACCCGCTCCAGGTCGTCACGGTACTTGAGCAACGCCCCGAGGGTGCGGTCCACCGTCTCGCCGTCCAGCGTCGCGCGCTCCAGGCTCATCAGGGCGTTCGCCCAGTCGATCGTCTCCGCGATCCCCGGCGCCTTGTACAGGTCCATCGCGCGCAGCCCGCGCACGAAGGCGACCAGCTGCTCGCGCAGCCCGTCGGCGATGCCCGCCGCCCGGCGCGAGAGGATCTCGCGCTCCTGCGCGGCCGACGGGTAGTCCACCCAGTGGTACAGGCAGCGCCGCTTCAGCGCGTCGTGGACCTCCCGGGTCCGGTTCGATGTCAGAACCGCCACCGGCGGCACGGCCGCCTTCACGGTCCCGTGCTCCGGGATCGTCAGCTGGAAGTCTGATAGGAACTCGAGGAGGTACGCCTCGAACGGCTCGTCCGCCCGGTCGATCTCGTCGACGAGCAGCACGGGCGGGGGGGCGCCGGCGGCGCCGTCGAGCGCCCGCAACAGCGGGCGCCGAAGCAGGTACTCCTCGCCGTAGAGGCGCCTCGCGATCCCGTCGGTCTTCCCCTCCGCCTCGGCGATGCGGATCGCCATCAGCTGCCGGGAATGGTCCCACTCGTAGGCGGCGGACGAGATGTCCAGCCCCTCGTGGCACTGCAGGCGGATCAGCCCGCCGCCGAGCCCGCGCGCGAGCGAGCGCGCGAGCTCGGTCTTGCCGACGCCGGCCTCGCCCTCCAGGAACAGCGGCTTGCCCATGCGCAGCCCGAGGAACACGACCGTCGCCAGGTCGCGCGACGCCACGTAGTCCTCGGCCGCAAGCAGCGACACGACCGCGTCGATGTCGGGGACCAGGGGGGACGATCCCCCCCCGGTCAGCTCCCCAGGTACCACAGCAGCAGCACAAGAAGGACGCCGAGCACCCACGCCCACGGCGGCATGTCCGCCATCGACATCCGCCGCCGGCGCGGCGCGGGCGCCGCGGGCGCCGGGGCGCCCTCCACCAAGGCGCCGAAACGCCCGAAGAACTCCGCGGCCAGCTTGCGCGCGACGCCGTCGACCAGGCGCCCGCCCAGCTGCGCGATCTTCCCGCCCACCTTGGCGTCGACCGCGTACGACAGCACCGTCGCCGCGCCGTCCTCCCGCAACGTCACGCGCGCGCTCCCGCTCGCGAAGCCGGCGACGCCGCCCTTCCCGGTCCCGGTGATCGTGTACGACTCCGGCGGGTTCAGGTCGCCGAGCGACACCTCGCCGTCGAACACCGCGCGCACCGGGCCGACCGCCACCCGCACCGTCGCCGACAGCTCCGTGTCCGAGCGCCGCTCCAGCCGCTCGCAACCCGGAATCGACCGCCTCAGCACCTCCGGGTCGTTCAGCGCCGCGTACACCCGGTCGCGAGGCGCATCGATCCTCTGTTCGCCCCTGAGCTCCATTCCGTTGCCGCCAACCCGCGCATCCGCCCCAAAACCGTCCCTCCCCGGACCGCGCAATCATATCACCGCCCGGCAAGCCGGAGCCGCGCCGCAAGCAGGGCCGGGTGTACAATTGCGCGCAGCGATGTCGGGCGAGAGGATGCGCGCCGCGGGCGGACAGCCGGAGGGGAGAAACTACGCGCTTTCGGGGCAGGCGGGCGGGCAGGTCTGCGCACGGTCCGCCGGTCGCGAGACCCCGGGCCTAGCGCGCCTGCGCACGACCCCCAAGCGTCGCGATGGCGCCTTGGCGGTGCCCGGAACGGCGCGCGGCATCGGCCGGGGTTGCCGCCGCGGACGGCCCCCCCCCCTGTTTGACACCAGCCCGCTTGCGGTGACTCCGCGAACCGTGAGGTCGCTGCTCGCCAAGGCGGTCTTTTTCCTGCTCGGGGCACTCATCGCCGCCCCCGGCCTCGCGCAAAGCGTCAGCATCTACATGGCGGTTCCGCAGGCCGACGGGAGAACCTGGCACGTGCCGGCGGCGCGCCAACTCGGCGTATACACCAGCGACAACGAGCGGATCGGGGTCACACTGATTGTCCGGGCCCGGTTCCAGTTCGACGA
The DNA here is from genome assembly GCA_964654265.1 of uncultured Gammaproteobacteria bacterium. GTDB lineage: Bacteria > Pseudomonadota > Gammaproteobacteria > Tethybacterales > CBDBMS01 > CBDBMS01. The sequence continues at coordinate 6,671 of CAZZIL010000533.1, forward strand.
GGACGGCAGGAACATCAGCTCCATCGTCGCCGGCGCCGAGCGCACGGGATCCTCCAACCGCTTCCAACTCTTTCTTACGCGGATTCGTGGGAACACACCCGACCACACGGGCCAGCTGACCGTCGGCACGAGCCCGGAGTGCCGGTACAGCATCGACGGTGGCGCGTTCGCAGCGATGCCCGCGACGCTTGAGGTTGACGACGCGGAGAATGACCGGCAACGGTTCACAGTGCATTGCGACTTCCCTGCCAACGCGGGGGCGTGGAGGGAGCTCCACCCCAACAGCGGCGGCCATGTCGGCACAAGGTACAAGCACCGCATTCGAAGACTTTTCAACGGGAACATCGACATCCGGGCGTACGGCACCGTGACCTACGCGGACGGCGGGACCGTCACGGCCAACAGGGACACGGCGTTCCAGGGGAACGATATTCCGGACTTCGAGATTCACATTGTCCCCCAGTACGGGTCGGCCTCCTCCGAGGTCAGCCTCCTTGCCCCGAGCCTGCTTATCAGGAGGGACGGGGCGGTCACGGTGACTGTGCGATCGTCGGTGTCCTACCAGGAGCGAGGCCTCCACACAAGGGCAGTCTCCCTGGAACTCTCGCTCCAGAACGTGTCAGTCACCGTCTCCGACGCGGGGAGGCAGCTCCTTGTGCAGGACGTCTCAGGGCGTTGCCGCCGGAACGTGGCGGACCGCGGCAGCAGCGAACTCGAGACTGCGTCCTGCGATGCCACCCGGGAGATCCCGGTCGCCGACCTGCCTGACGGGGTCTACACCTTGAGCATCCCGGCGGGCGGCACCGGCGGGCGGGAGGGCCGCCAGCGAATCCTTGTGAACGATACCCTCTACCGGTCCGCCGCCGGGGCGGACTCCTGGTTCCCGATGGAGGAGCAGGTGTTGGGGGTAACGGTCGTGACGGACTCGCAACCGGTGGTGGACGGCGCCGACGTCACCCTGCCCAAGGGGCTCCCGGTCGACTGGGGACCGACCGTCACCGGCGGGAACGGCGAGGTCCGCGTCCGCTTCGACGACCCGGGAATTCCCGGCCTGGCGCACCGCTCCGGCAACCGGCTCGTCGGGACTCCCGCGCAGTCCGGCCTCCACACCGTCACCGTCACCGCGACGGACAGCGACAACAGCGAGCTCGGGGACCCGGACGACGAGACGGTGACCGAGGTGGCCATCAGTGTGGTGGTCCAGGACGCCCCGGTGTTCGCCGCGGCCGACCTGACGCACGTCTTCGCGCTCGGCGCGCCGGTCGACTGGGCGCCGCCGCCTGCGACTGGCGGCTCCGGCCCGTTGCGTTACCGTCACGTTGACCCGAGGGTTCCCGGGCTGTCGCTCGACCCGGAAAGCGGCCGACTCAGCGGCATCCCGACGCGGGTCGGGGACTACACCTACCGGGTCGTCGCGACCGACAGCGCGAGCGCGCTGGACCCCCTGCAGGCGGACAACGAGGCCGTCGCGGAGTTTTTGCTCCGGGTGGTGGTCGCCGCGGGTCCCACGGTGTCGCTGGCGCCGGGGTCGCGCGCCGGGGTCGAGGGCG
>CAZZIL010000534.1:0-1560 GCA_964654265.1 uncultured Gammaproteobacteria bacterium
GGGGGGGCACGAGGTCGCGGTGCGCGCCGGGTCCGACCCGGCGGAGGCGGCGGGACGCCTGCGCCGCCGGCGCGAGCGCCTCGAGACCGACATCCGCGCGGTCTCGGCCAAGCTGGACAACCCGCGGTTTGTCGAGCGCGCGCCGGCGGAGGTGGTCGGGCGCCAGCGCCGGCGCCTGGCGGAGCTGCGCGAGGAGATGGCGCTGGTGGATGGGCGCCTGGGCGGCGCCGATGCCGCCGGGTCGGCGCGACCTGATAGACTTGCCGACTAGGAGGGCAGGAGAATGGGGCTCAAGAACACGCGGCTCAGCTACGGGAACATCCACATCCTTTTCCATTGGATTTTGGCGGCGCTGATCGTCGCGATGGTGGTCGGGGGGCTGATCGCCCACGACCTGCCGCGCGAGCACGAGCTCAAGGGGACGATAATCGGGGTGCACAAGCAGCTTGGCGTGGTCGTGCTGTTGCTGATGCTGGCGCGCCTGTTCTGGAGGTGGTCGAACGTGCGCCCGGACCTGGAGCGCGTGCCGTTCCCGATGCGCGCCGGCGCGTTTGTCGTGCACTCCCTGCTGTACGTCACGGTCTTTGGCCAGGCGCTCTCCGGGATCGCGATGTCGCAGGTGGGCGGGCATCCGGTGGCCATTGGCCCGGTGACGTTGCCGACCATGTTCTCGTGGGATGGCATCGGGCTTCTGAACGACAACTTCGCGAGCGCAAAAGAGGCGGCGCGTTACCTGAGGAACGTGCACCACTGGTGCTCGCGGGCGCTGATGGGACTGATCGGCCTCCACGTGCTGGCGGCCCTGTACCACCACTTCATCCGCAGCGACGACACGTTGGTGCGGATGTGGTTCGGCTACCGGCAAGGCTAGGTTGACGATGTCCTCCCGGGCGGGGCCGGGACGGAGATGCCGGACCGCGTGGTGAGCGCCAGTCACCCCGGGCCGGAGCGCGTCAGGTAACGGCCGCCGCGGCACTTCGGCCGCGGGTGTCGCGAGCAACCAAGGTCCGTCTCCTCGGGACTGGCGTGGCTATGGGCGCGCACCCGGACGGATCGGGGGGGCGTGGGTGCCCCGGGGCGCAGGTTTGCCGAGGGACCGCGGCCCGTCCGGGGAGTTGCCCGCCCAAGCCGGGGGACAGTCCCGGCCTTGGGGTCCTCCACCTTCCCTGCGGCCCCGCCGGTTCGCCGGACCATCCGCGCGCCAGCGCGCGTGGGTGCCCGGCGTCTTACCTCGCGAGGACAGCACCCGTCCGCGGCGGACATTCTCGCCTTGCGTCGCGGTTTTGTCACCGGGCGGTGTTTTTGGGGAAGGGTGGTGTTAAACTCAACCCGATGTCGGGTTCGGTAACGGACAGACAGTCTGGGGAGCAAGACTGCCCGGTTGCGAGACAGGCGGGCATGCGGGCGCATACATTGCCTGCCGATCGGGACAGGATCCCGGACGTGGCGTCCCGGCCGGCGCCCCAAGGGCATCGCCGTTGCCCTGACGGCGTTTTCGTGAAAGGGGATTTGGGGCGGCACGGCACCGGCCGAGGTTGCCGTCTTGTCGACCCTGTTGCC
>CAZZIL010000535.1:0-3761 GCA_964654265.1 uncultured Gammaproteobacteria bacterium
GGGGTGATGCGCCTCATGCGCGGCGAGGCGTTCGTCACGCTCGCGGACGTCATCCGCTCCGCCCGGACGCGGGGCGGCGAGTTCGCGACGGTGCGCGCGCACGCCCTGTCGGCGCTGGCGGCGTTCGTCTCCCTCGCGGGCGGGGCGTCCGTCGGGCAGTACGGCCCGCTGGCCCACATCGGGTCCTTCCTGGGGCACCTGCACTGGCGCTGGTCCCGGCTGCTCAACAGGCGGGTCGCGCTCGCGGGCGGGGCGGCGGCCGCGATCGCGGCGGTGTTCAGCGCGCCGCTCGCGGGTGTGGTGTTCGCGCTGGAGGTGATCATGCGCAACTACTCGTTCCGCTCGTTCTCGCTGATCGCCGTCGCCTCGCTGTCGAGCCACATCTTCGCGACAGGCGTCCTCCACCGGGATCCGCTCCTGCGGGTCACCCAGATGGAGGGGATCGCCCCGGCGACGGTCGCCGTCTTCGTGTTCGCGGGGGTCGTGTGCGGGCTGTTCGCGGCGCTGTTTGTGTCCTTGGTCCTTCGGCTTCAGTCGGTGATGTCCCGCTCCCGGCTTGCGCCACACTGGCGTCCCCCGCTTGCCGGGCTGTTCGTCGGCGGGCTGGCGTTGCTGACGGTCCCCGACATACTCGGGGTCAGCCAACCGATCCTGGACCGGACGGTGTTGCCCGGCACGGACCACGACGCGGCGACTGCGGCGGTAACCCTTGCGGCCAAGCTGTTGGCGACCGTCGCGTGCCTGGGGATGGGCTTCGTGGGGAGCGTGGTCAGCCCGTCGCTGGCGATGGGGGCCTTGCTCGGGATCGTCCTCGGCACGCTTGCCGAGGCGGTTCCCGCGCTGCCCTCGGTGCCGGTCCACGTCTGGGCAGTCGTCGGCATGTTCGCGGTGGCCTGCCCGGCGATGGGCGCCTCGCTCAGCGGGGCGCTCATCGTGCTTGAGCTCACGCAGAGCTACCAGCTGGCGCTGGTGGCCCTGTTGGCCGTGATACCCGCGAACCTGGTGATGATCAGTCTGCTCGGCGGCTCCTACTACGACTGTCAGCTGGCTGCCACCGGCGGCCGAAGGCGCGTTGTCTGACGGCTCTGATAGGTCCGAGCCCGGGGGCAACGGTGTGGACTCTCCGGGCCGGTTGGCGGGGGGCTTCTGCCGTCTCACGCGATGAATCGGGCCGGGGGATGCTGTGGGAGCGAACCGGGAGCGAATGGGTCGAAGCGGCGACTCTGCCCACCAGAGGTGACGAAGAAATAGCGCAATAGAGCAGTCAAATAGCGTAATGGAGCAAGGATTTGGGGTTGAAGGGGCTGTTTTGCCCGCCGGAAGTGCCGAACAAAAGGGGCAATGGAGCAGTTAAAAGAGCAGAATCCCCAATAAGGCCGCCCGGGATGGCAGTCTGTCGGCCGGAAGTGCCGAACAAAGGGGGCAATAGAGCAGTCAAAAGAGCAGAATCCCCAATAAGGCCGCTCGGGATGCAGTCTGTGGGACAGAAGTGGCGGATAAAAGAAGTAAAGGAGCACTCAAAGGAGCAAAATCCCCAATAGGGCGGGTCGAAACAGCGTTTTGACCCCCGTTGGTGACGAATGAATAGCACAATAGAGCAGTCAAATAGCGTAATTGCGCAAAGGCGGCGCGGATCGGGGTGCGGCCGTCGGCTGTCAGCCGGCCAACCGGGAGGCAATCGGGCAGGCAAGGGGCGGAATGTTCCGGGCGGATCGCAACGGAATGCCGGGGGGTGAGGTTGTCCGTCTGGGAACAGTGCCAGCAAGCAGGGTGACAAGTCACGGACGGGCGTTTCGCCTCCAGCGTGCGCCCCTTCCGTGCCCAACGGGCTCGGCCATTCCATTGTCCCTGAGAATGCGGAGGTCGTTGCGCAGCCGGGGGTTGCCGGGAGACATCCCCAAGGCGGCGCAGACTTCCCGGAGTGGCAACCCTTGTGGGGAACGCTCCAGCAGGCCAAGGACCGCATTGCGCCGACTGGACGGGTCCTGTGTGTGCTGGTGTTGCGGTGCCGCACAGAAACGTACTGTGACATGCCCGTTGATGTCAATGATCTCGGGTGGTGGCAACCCTGTGGAGACGGTCTCCTCCTCCATCCGTGTTATTCCGGTCCCCCGTTGCTCGACAATGCCCCTGCAAAAGAGCGCATTCGCGATCAAGGGGTTCCATGGCCGGGACTCGGGGGTCGCAAGCAATCTGTCGGGGGTCAGTCCGAAGTGGAACGGTCCGGTGGAGGACACCTCCAGGCGATCATCGTGGATCGCGATGCCGATGGAGCCGCCATGGGCGGCGTAGTCCCGGTGGCACAGGGCATTCGCCACCGCCTCCCGGACTGCCGTGAACGGGTAACGGGGCGTGTCGGTCCGGACAAAGCGGTCGTTCTCGATCTTGCTCGCCACGGGCACGAAGTCCCGCAGGAACTGCTCGGCACCCTCAAGGAGGGTGAAGACATTCCCGAGGAACTGTCGGTTGTCGCTCATGTCCGTGAGGCGGTTCCCCCGGAAACGGGCGACACGCAGGTAGCACTGGGGCATCTCGGGCAGGAGGCGGCTCGCCTTTCCGAAGAGGACCGTGGCCGCGCGCAACAGGACCCCGTCCGCGCTCAGCTGCAGCCCGCGCAATGCCTCGCCCGGCTCAATGCTCGCCGTCGCTGGCATCCGTCCCAGGCGGATCGCCTCGGCGACTGTGCGTTGGATCTCAGGCACGTCAAGGTCGTTGATCGACCAGTCCGGGGCCGGCCGGTTCTCCCACGTGTCCTTGGGGTGCATCTGCTCAAGCACCAGCTGCCGGTACTTCTCGTCCGCCATGTCGGTGGTCGTCTTCCCGACGCGAAGCGTGGCGTTGCCCGCAAAGGAATGCGGCTTCCTGTCCCCGGGGGTAACCGTGACCACGATCACCTCTCGGCCGTTGCCGAGCGGAACACGATCAATCGACGGGTAGGCACGCGGCGTGATCCGGCGGAGCGTCCCGGCCACATCCTCGACTGTCTTCTCGCTCACCTGTTGGCCGACCACCGCGCCTCTGGGCGTGATCCCGAACAGCACGCGGCCGCCGCGCTGGTTGAGCATGGCGCACACGGCGCGGGCCGCCGCGCGGAGCCGGTTGGTCGACTGCCTGAACTCCAGCGTCTCCGACTCGCCGTTGGCCGCCAGCGCCTTGATGTCTTCGGGGGTCATCGCATCCTCTCCGGGCAATCGCGCACCACGAAGACCCGGGCGGGACCCGGCACGGCCTTGGGTGGCTCCCCGAGTAGGGCTCGAACCTACGACCTAGCGGTTAACAGCCGCGCGCTCTACCAACTGAGCTATCGGGGAACTCCGTGGCGGCAATCGGGGGATTATAGACAATGCGGCGCCCGCACCTGCCCGGCTTGCGCCCGGCGGGCGTGAAAACCCCGCGGGCAGTGGCGGACCTGTCGGCGTCCGGCGGGGGGTGCGCGGGGTTGCGCACGCGGGAGCACGCTTGGGTTCCCCGCACAACGGATACAATGGAGGGATGGGATTCGCGGTGGTGACAGCGGGGGGCGGCAGGCGCCTTGCCGGGGCGGCGCTTGCCTTGGCGCTGCTTGGCGCGCCGTTGCCGGCGGGCGCGGACTCGCGGGACGAGGAGGCCGTGTTCGAGGCGATGACCGGCTACATGATGGGCGAGTCGGGGAACTACCTGGATGCGGCGACGAGGCTGTTGCGCATCGGCATGAGCGTCGGCGACGGGGGGCTGTTGCACTCCGCGGCCGAGTACGCCTGGCAGGCGAGAAAGTACGGGCT
>CAZZIL010000536.1:0-5106 GCA_964654265.1 uncultured Gammaproteobacteria bacterium
ACGAGCAGCACAAGATCGCCGAGCAGGTCTGGATGCTCGCGGTGCCGCGCTAGCGGCGCCAGCCGCGCCGGGCGCGCACCGCCGAGCGACGTGAGACGCCGCGAGTTCATCGGGCTGCTCGGGGTCGCCGCCGCCCACGGGCTGTTTGCCGGGCGGGCCGGCGCCACCCTGGCCGACGATGCGCGCCCGTACGACTTCGCGCCGTTCGGGGACCTTCGCATCATCCACACCTGTGACACGCACGCGCAGCTGCTGCCGGTGCACTACCGCGAGCCGAGCACCAACCTGGGGCTTGGCGAGCGCGCCGGCAAGCCGCCGCACTTGGTCGGCGACCGGCTGCTCGCGCACCACGGGATCGAGCCCGGCACGCGCCTCGCGCACGCGCTGACCCACATGGACTTCGGCGAGCTCGCCGCGCGCTTCGGCGCCGTCGGCGGGTTCGCACACCTGGCAACGCTCGTCAGGCGGCTGCGCGCCGACGCGCCCGGCGGGCATGCGCTCCACCTCGACAGCGGCGACATCTGGCAGGGCTCCCACACCGCGCTGCACACACGCGGCCAGGACATGGCACAGGCCGGCAACATCCTCGGCATCGACGCGATGACCGGGCACTGGGAGTTCACCTACACGGAACCCGAGATCCGCGCGCTGATCGCGATGAGCGACGCGGACTTTGTCGCGCAGAACCTGCGGGCGACCGAGGACGCGCTGTTCGAGGGGGCCGAGGTCCACGACGAGGACAGCGGGCACGTGTTCCCGCCGTACACGGTCAAGGAGGCGGGGTCGCGCCGCGTCGCGGTGATCGGGCAGGCGTTCCCGTACACGTCGATCGCGAACCCGCGCCGCTTCATCCCCGACTGGAGCTTCGGGATCCGCGCCGACGACCTGCAGGCGCTGGTCGACCGGGTGCGCGCGACGGAGAGGCCCGACCTGGTGGTGCTGCTGTCGCACAACGGGTTCGACCTCGACACCGCGGTCGCCGGGCGCGTGACCGGGATCGACCTGATCATCGGCGGGCACACCCACGATGCCATCGTGGAGCCGGCGCGCGTCGGCGACACCCTGGTCGCGAACTCCGGGGCGTCCGGGAAGTTCGTGTCGGTCGCCGACATCTCGGTGCGCGACGGCGGCGGGATCGGCGACATCCGCTTCAGGCTGCTCCCGGTGTTCTCGAACCTTCTGGAGCCGGACGCGGAGATGGAGGCGCACATCCGCGCGGTGCGCGCGCCGCACGAGGCGATGCTCTCGGAGGAGCTGGCGACGGCGGAGACCCTCCTCTACCGGCGCGGCAACTTCAGCGGGACGTTCGACCAGGTGATCGTCGACGCGCTGCGCACGCGGCTCGACGCCGAGCTGGCGCTGTCGCCGGGGTTCCGCTGGGGGCCGAGCGTCCCGGCGGGGGCGCCGGTGCGCATGGAGGACGTGCTCAACGTCACGGCGATGACGTACCCGGAGACCTACGTGCGCGAGATGACCGGGGAGACGATCAAGCTGATCCTCGAGGACATCGCGGACAACCTGTACAACCCGGACCCGTTCTACCAGCAGGGCGGCGACATGGTGCGCGTCGGCGGCTTCACCTACACGCTGGAGCCGGGCGGCGCGACCGGCGCGCGGATCTCCGGGCTGCGCCTCGACTCCGGCGAGCCGATGGAGGCCGGCCGCGCCTACAAGGTCGCCGGCTGGTCGACGGTCGGCGAGCAGTCGCCCGGCCCGCCGGTCTGGGAGGTCGTCGCGGACCACCTGCGCGCGCAAGGGCGCGCGCGCGTCGACAAGATCAACCTGCCCCGCCTGGTCGGCATCACCGAGCACAACGGGCTGCAAGACTACCCCAAGGAGCTGCTCACATGAGAAAGACTAGGATCCTGCTTGCCCCGGTCGCGCTGGCCGTCGCCGCCATCGCCGGGGCCGCCGCCCCGGCGCTTGCCGAGGGGATGAAGCGCGGCGACGCCGTGGTGCACAAGACCCACGAGTCGTTCGAGGACACGCGCGACAACGTCGTCGACGCCGTCATCGACCGCGGCATGGTCGTCACCTACCACGCCTACATCGCGAACATGCTGGAGCGCACCTCCGACGCGGTCGGCGCCGGATCGTCCAAGATCGAGGAGGGGGAGGGGATCTTCTTCTGCCAGGCGTCGCTCACCCACGACCTGCTGAAGGAGAGCCTCCACAACATCGTCCACTGCCCGTACGCCATCTACATCTACGAGGGGGAGGACGATGACGACGTCTACGTCGCCTATCGCAAGGCGGGGCGGAACGCCGGGCCCGCCGCCCGGAAGGTCGACGCCATGCTCGCCGAGATTGTGGAGGAGGCCCTCGACTGACGCGGCCGGACGCGGCGGCTTGCGTCTCCCGCGTTCCCACCGTGCCCAACGGCAGGAGTCGCCGGGATTACGCGACCACCCCGACCACGCCCGCCAAGGTGACAAGAACGGCAACGCCGGCAAGCACGACAACACAACCGCAACCGGACCCTGAACCGGCGGCGCGCCCGGGGCCGGCGCGATCCGGGTGCTTCGAATCGAGCTCCCGGAAACTGTTCGGGGGGCGCTCCTGCGCCGGCGGTGCCATGACGAACTCCTCATCCGGGTCCCAGTCCGAGCCCGACCGACTGAAGTATGGGTGGACCCCGCCGTAACCGCCAAGCCCGCCATCGTCGTCATCGTCCTTGGCGGCCTTCTTGAGCCACTTCTTGGTGTCCTTCCAGCCAAAGTACTTCCCTGGCCTGCAACCGCCCCGGTCCAGCTTGCAGAAGAACCCGGCCACGCCCACGATGTGCAACGCGCAGTTGAGAAACCCCTTGGGCACCGCCTCCCCGTTGCCAAACTCGCGGAGGGGCCAGTCGCCGCGGGAGGGAAAGGTCTCCCGCATGTAACGCACCGTGCGGTCCATCGTGCAGAACGCGGCGTTGCGCCCAAGCCCGTCGGCGCCCGCCCGCCGGAACTCGGCGTCAAGGAAGCCCAGGTGGAACTCGACGTTGTGACCGATCACAGGGAGGTCGCCGATGGACGACCGCAACCACTCCGCCACGTCCCCGAACACGGGCTCGCCGCGCAGGTCCTTGACATCGATCCCGCGCATCCGGGCGTCCTCCACCGGCACCGGAACCCCCGGGTCCACCTTGGTCACCAAGATCGCCCCCTGGAACCTCCCGCTCTTGAACTTCCGGATCCGGGAGGGAACCTTGGAGAAGTCGTAGCGGATCAGCGCAACCTCGATGATGCGGTCCGTCCGGGGATCCATCCCTGTGGTCTCGACATGCGCGACAACCGCCTCCGAGAAACCGGTGAAGTCCGCCCCGAGACGGATGTTCCCGGCGGGGAGATCGCCCTCGCCCGGCGATTCGCCGGACACGGCGCCCCCGGCCCGTCCGGGTTTCTCGACGCCCCCAGTGCGGACGGCAGTCATCCCTGATGAGGAACGTCCCCCGGTCCGGGTGCCCCCTGAGGACCAGAGAACCGCAGGGAGCCCGGGTCCCGGGGTCGGTCCCCCGCCCACGACCGGCTGCTCCCGGACGACAGCAGGCTGAAGAGGACGGCCGCGCACAGTCAAAACAGCCATCCCCAGCCGCGACGCACTGGCGGAAACTGGGCCCGATCCCGGTAGCAGCCCGGCAACGACTTCCTGTCCCGCGACTGCGCCACCGGCCGGAGGTCGATCTTCTGCGACCCCACCGGCGGGTGGACCGACGAGTAGTACAGGTTGCCCCGGCCGGCCGATTTCGGGCTCCACCGCCCGTAGGCCAAGCGGTCGTAGTAGTCGTCGTCATCCTCGTAGGTGTGGAGGGGCCACTTGACGACGTAGGAGGAGGTGTCGATGTAGCCCTCCGCCAAGATCTCGAAGAACCGGTCGCCCCTCCTGAGCCGTCCGCAGTCGATTCCGCGGTACCACGCCGCCGCCAAGAGCACCGTGTTGGCAAAGTCGAGGGTGTCAATGGGCACGTCGCCGCGGTCAAGGCACTCCAGCACCTGTCGTGACTGCTTGTGCAGTTCAACGGCCCTCAGCATCCTCACGCCGCGCCTCATCGTGCAGTGGGCGGGATTGTTCCCGATCGGCTCGGCTCCCGCCCGCGCGAGTTCCGCCGCGAGAAACTCCTTGTGGAACCTCACGTTGTGCCCGATCACTGGGCGGTCCCCGACAAACTCCCGGATCCGCCGGGCCATGTCGGCGAACCGTCGGCGCTTGCCGCCGACCCGGTCCGGTCTCCCGGCCTCTTCCCCGGGGGCGGGGTTCAGTCGCACCATCAGGGCCTCCCCCTTCATCTCCCCCATCGCGCCTGTGAACCTGCCGAAGTCGTGACGGATCATTGCCAGTGCGGTGATGCGCCCCCGCCCCCGGTCCCCCCTGTCGGTCTCTGTGTGGATGACGACCGCCTTCCCGAGGTCGGCGAAGTCCAGTCGGACGTCGGATGGATCGACCGCCCAGACCGGCCTTGAACTGCGCTCGGTCACTGCGACGGGCACCTTGTCTCTCCGGGCATCGCGCTCACTCGGCCGGGGTGCCCGGCAAGCCAACCCGACCAGTGGACGGCAGGCAATCCGGCAACGAGACCGCCTCGCCGGGGACCGGCGTTCGCGACCTGTCGTCGCGATCCCCACCGGACCACCCTCACCCAGGGAAGGGGTGAGGCCAATGGGCAAGGATGGTTGCGAACCGGGAGAGACATCTGCGACAAGGCGACGGACCGGGGAAGTCTACTTGGGTTCGTCACCGCCGACTGACGTGACCGGCATGTCCGACGGTACCGCACCCCCCAAGCCCGGATCGTTCTCCTCTGAGCGTCTCGCCTTCAGGTCCGCCCCTGCGTGGGCCCGGCCAATCTCCCGCACAGCTCGCAAGAGACCAGCCGGCCAACAGGCATCGGCTACACAGTCCACGCCCCGGGCCCAGACGTCCTTCCCGGAGGGGATGCGGCGGCCGGCATGGTAGTGGAACCTTCCGTTCCCCTCAAAGGTGATCCCCGGGGTAACCTAGCCATCCCAACTCTGCGGCCCCCGTTTGGACATGCCGGATTGGCAGTGTGACATTCTACCACAAGGAGACGCAAAAAAGAAGCGAAAAGAAGCGTTGAGTTTCCGGGCGGTCTCGGTCAAGGGGGAG
>CAZZIL010000537.1:0-1884 GCA_964654265.1 uncultured Gammaproteobacteria bacterium
GTCCGGCCGTTCCCCGGCTCGGCCAAGGTGCACGTCACCGGGTCGCGCCCCGACATCCGCGTGCCGATGCGGGAGATCCGCCTGGCGCCGACCCGGTCCGACGGCGGCGACCGGATCAACCGCCCGGTCCACGTCTACGACACCTCCGGGCCGTACACGGACCCCGAGGCGCGCATCGACATCCGCCAAGGCCTGCCGCCGCTGCGGCTCGGCTGGATCGAGGAGCGCGGCGACACCGAGACCCTCGACGGGCCGACGTCCGAGCACGGGCGCGAGCGCCTGGCGGACCCGCGCGCGGACGCCGCGCGCTTCCGCCGGTCGAGGCCGGGGCGCCGCGCCCGGGCCGGCGCCAACGTCACGCAGATGCACTACGCCCGCCGCGGGATCGTCACCCCGGAGATGGAGTTTGTGGCGCTGCGCGAGAACCTTCGCGCGGAGCTGGCGGAGGAGGACCTGCGGCGCCAGCATCCCGGCGCCCCGTTGGGCGCGTCGATCCCGTCGCGGGTCACGCCGGAGTTCGTGCGCGCCGAGGTCGCGCGCGGGCGGGCGATCATCCCGGCGAACGTCAACCACCCGGAGTCGGAGCCGATGGCGATCGGGCGCAACTTCCTGGTGAAGATCAACGCGAACATCGGCAACTCGCCGGTGACGTCGTCGATCGCCGAGGAGATCGAGAAGATGACGTGGGCGGTTCGCTGGGGGGGCGACACCGTCATGGACCTGTCGACCGGGAAGGACATCCACGAGACGCGCGAGTGGATCATCCGCAACTCGCCGGTGCCGGTGGGGACCGTCCCGATCTACCAGGCGCTGGAGAAGGTGGGCGGGCGCGCGGAGGAGCTCACCTGGGAAGTCTTCCGCGACACGCTGGTGGAGCAGGCGGAGCAGGGGGTGGACTACTTCACGATCCACGCCGGGGTGCGCCTGGCGTTCGTCCCGCTGACGGCGTCGCGCACGACCGGGATCGTCTCGCGGGGCGGGTCGATCATGGCGAAGTGGTGCCTGGCGCACCACCGCGAGAGCTTCCTCCACGAGCGCTTCGGGGAGATCTGCGAGATCATGAGGGCGTACGACGTGGCGTTCTCGCTGGGCGACGGCCTGCGCCCCGGGTCGGTCGACGACGCGAACGACGAGGCCCAGTTCGCCGAGCTGCGGACCATCGGGGAGCTGACCCGGACCGCCTGGGAGCACGACGTCCAGGTGATGGTGGAGGGCCCCGGGCACGTGCCCCTGCACATGATCCGGGAGAACATGGAGCTGCAGCTCAAGCACTGCGACGAGGCGCCGTTCTACACGCTGGGCCCGCTGACGACCGACATCGCCCCGGGGCACGACCACATCACCTCGGCGATCGGCGCCGCCCTGATCGGCTGGCACGGCACCGCGATGCTCTGTTACGTCACCCCGAAGGAGCACCTGGGGTTGCCCAACCGCGACGACGTGAAGGCCGGGATCATCGCCTACAAGATCGCGGCGCACGCGGCGGACCTCGCGAAGGGGCACCCGGGCGCGCAGGTGCGCGACAACGCGATCTCGAAGGCGCGCTTCGAGTTCCGCTGGGAGGACCAGTTCAACCTCGGGCTCGACCCGGAGACCGCGCGCGCCTACCATGACGAGACGCTGCCGCAGGCCTCGGCGAAGGTCGCGCACTTCTGCTCGATGTGCGGCCCGCGGTTCTGCTCGATGCGGATCTCCCAGGAGGTGCGCGACTACGCGCGCCAGCACGGCCTCAAGGAGGAGCAGGCCCTCGTCCAGGGACTCAACGAGAAGTCGATCGAGTTTCTCGCCTCGGGGGCGGAGATCTACCGCAAGGCCTAGGCCGGCCGCCGCCCGGGATGCCGCGCGCACGACCACTGCCGGCGCTTGCGGCGGCCGCGGCGCTGG
>CAZZIL010000538.1:0-2716 GCA_964654265.1 uncultured Gammaproteobacteria bacterium
CGCGCGGCCCTGCCCGTCGATGTACTTGGTGCCCGAGTGGATCACGATGTCCGCCCCGAGCGACAGCGGCCGCTGGAAGCGCGGCGTGCAGAAGCAGTTGTCGGCCGCGAGCAGCGCGCCGGCCTGCGCGCACATCCCCGACAGGGCCTCCAGGTCGAACACCCGCGCCAAGGGGTTGGACGGGGTCTCGACCAGTACCAAGGCGGCAGGCTCCCGCAACGCGGCGCTCCAGTCGTCCAGGTTGTTCGAGTGCACGTAGTCCACCGCCACGCCAAAGCGCGACAGGAACTTGTCGAGCAAGGTAACCGTCGCGCCGAACACCTGGGAGGAGCAGACGACCCGGTCGCCGGCGGAGCACACCCCCATCAGGCACGTGAGTATCGCCGACATGCCGCTCGCGGTCCCGAGGCACGCCTCGGCGCCCTCCAGCGCCGCCAGGCGCCGCTGGAACGCGTCCACCGTCGGGTTGGAGAAGCGCGAGTAGACGTGCCCGGCCTCCTCGTTGTCGAACCTTCTTGCCGCCTGCTGTGCGCTTTCGAAGACGAAGCTGGAGGTCAGGAACAGCGCGTCGGAGTGCTCGCCGAAGCCTGTGCGCTCCGTCCCGTCGCGGACCCCGGTGGTCTGGAAGCCGCGTCCCCCGCCGCCACGGGGACGGGTCATGGGACGATCGCCAACGACAGGTCCATCTGGTCCTCCGGGGCGGCCTCCGGCCGCCGGGCGCCCCGGGTGCCCTCCAGCCACTCGAGATAGCCCGGGGCGACGCTCCCCGGAAGGTACTCGCCGTCGAAGCACGACGTCTCCAGCCCTGAGACCGACGGGTTCTCGCACTTGACGGCCTCGACCAGGTGGTCGAGCCGCTGGTAGATCATCCGGTCGACGCCGAGCCAGACGCCGACCTCCCGCTCGTCGCGGTGGGCGGCGATCAGCTCCGAGCGGCTCGGCATGTCGATGCCGTAGACGTTCTGGTGGCGCACCGGCGCCGCCGCCGAGGCGAAGTAGATCGCCTTGGGCCCCGCCTCCCGCGCCATCTGCACGATCTCGCGCCCGGTGGTGCCGCGCACGATCGAGTCGTCGACGAGCAGGACGTTGCGCCCCCGCAGCTCGTGCGGGACCACGCTGAGCTTCCTCCTCACCGAGCGGCGGCGCGCCGCCGGGTCCGGCATGATGAACGTGCGGCCGATGTAGCGGTTCTTGACCAGCCCCTCGCGGTAGGGGACGCCCAGCTCCTGCGCCAGCTGCATCGCCGTCGGCCGCGACGACTCCGGGATCGGCACCACCACGTCGATCGACAGGTCCGGGTGCTCCTCGCGGATCCGCCGCGCAAGGCTGCGGCCCATGTTGATCCGGGTCTCGTACACCAGCGCGCCCTCGATCATCGAGTCCGGGCGCGCCAGGTAGACGTACTCGAACAGGCACGGGGTGTGCGCCGCGCCCAGGTCGCACCCGTGGCTGCTGATCTCCAGCGAGCGGTCGATCACCAGCGTCTCGCCCGGCGCGACGTCGCGCACCAGCTCGTAGCCCAGGTTCGCCAGCGCCACGCTCTCCGACGCGACCATGTGCGACACGCCGCTCCCGGTCTCGCGACGCCCCAACACCAGCGGGCGGATGCCGTGGGGATCCCGGAACGCCACCAGGCCGTGGTCCGCCACCAGCGCGCACACCGAGTAGGCGCCGCGGCATTTCCGGTGGACGCCGGCGACCGCCCGGGCGATCGTGCCGGGTCCGATTCCCCTTCCGTTGGCGGCCTGGCTCAGCTCGTGGGCGAACAGGTTGAGCAGCACCTCCGAGTCGGAGTCGGAGTTGATGTGGCGCCGGCCCTTCTCGCCGATCTCGGCGCGCAGCTCCGCGCTGTTCGTGATGTTGCCGTTGTGCACCATCGACATGCCGAACGGCGAGTTCACGTAGAACGGCTGGATCTCGTTCACCGCGGTGACGGCCCCGGCGGTCGGGTAGCGCACGTGCCCCATCGCGAACTCCCCGGTGAGCGCCGCGATGTGCCGGCTCCTGAACGTCTCGCTGACCAGGCCGAAGCCCTTGTGCATCCCGAGCCGGGCGCCGTCCATGGAGATGATCCCGCAGGCGTCCTGCCCGCGGTGCTGCAACAGCAGGAGCGCCTCGCTCGCGAGCGCCGACGCCGACTCGCTTGCGTCGGCCGTCCCGGCGATTCCGACTATCCCGCACATTGGGCGCCAGCGCCGGGGGCGGCCCCGCGTCCCCGCAAGGCCGCGCGGGACGCCGGCCAACCAAGGGACGCACCCGCCCCAAGGGGCAGGCTCACCGGAGGCACAGACTCCCGAGGCAACATGGTGGACGCTTGCTCTTCATTGCCGCTCAGGCCACGGGCATTGTACCATAGCGCCCAAAGGCGACCCGAACCGCCGGCGCGACTGTGGCGGCACTTTGACAATGTCCGTTTTGGGCATCCTGACCATGCCCGCGGTTGGGGCCAGGGAGGGATGCTGGCACGGGGTATCAGGGCAGGAGGACAGACGGGCAAGTCGGTCGAGGAGACGGTGGGGGTGTCGTTGAGCGAGACGGGTGAGGCGCGGATGAGGGCGATGGTTCTGCTGGACGCGGGCCAGCTGCGCCTGTCGGACCTGCCGTCTCGTCCGGGGTTGGGTTCTCGCCAGTTGCTCCGTGTTCGTTCGCGCTGGAAGTCGCCAGGCGCGCCGGGTCTGTCGGACGGCCGGCGCGGCAACGGCGGCAACCGTTCCCG
>CAZZIL010000539.1:0-1793 GCA_964654265.1 uncultured Gammaproteobacteria bacterium
GATTATACCGAATCCCCGGGCCTGTGCGCGACCTTTTTCGGGCGACAGGCGGCGGTCGCCGGCTTTCCGCGGGCAGGACCGCGCCCCGCGGCCCGCCCCGCGGCCGGTTTTCCGTGACGGGTGGGCCGCCACGGAGAGGCAGGCGGCCAGACACACGGTGATGTCCTGGCATCGCATCGCCCGGCACGGAACAGGGGCCTCCGTTCCCGGGGCGCGACCATCACGGCGGGCAAGCCCAGAGACCGATGAACCTACCGGGTCTTGCGCTTCGCGATGTGGGTGCAAAGCGACGGGATTGCCGGCTCCCAGAGCGAAGGGTTGTCCGTCTGCCAGATCAGCCCCACCGCAAACAGCTCCTGAAGGGCGTCGTCCACGGTGCGGCCCTCGGTCAGGGCCGGCTCCAGCGCCGCTTCCAGCGCCGCTTCCGCCAGCACACCGTCGCCGCCGATGGCGGCGAACTCCTTCGAGACTGCCAGCGCCTCGGATTTGATTCTCCGATCTGTGATCTCCCCTAGGCGGTCCTCGTACAGCTCGTCCCGCTCCGCATTCGCCCCGAGCACACCAGCCTCGGCATCCTCCAGCAGAATGCGGTCCGCGTTGGGATCGCGCGCAATGGCGGCTCTCCACGACCACATGCCCAGCAACTGGATGAAGTACGGATAGCCTTGGCTCTCCACCACCAGCCGCTCCAGCGCATCCGGGGCGAACGACAGGCCCCATCTTTCCGTCGGGACCGACAGGGCGGCCCGGGTGTCGTCCGGGGACTCCAGCCGACCAATTCTCACACGCCGCGAGCGCTCCCAGAAGCTGGCATGGGCACGGCGGAGGTTCGCCCGAAGCCGCGGCGTGCCGGCCAGCACGAGCAGGAGCGGAAGTCCGTCACTGACACACTCCTGCGCCGCGTTCAGAAGGCAGTCCGCAATGTCGGCCGGCAAACGGTGCGCCTCGTCAACCAGCAACGCGACCGGCTTGTCCTTCACCATCATCCGGCGCAGGATCTCCTCGGCCACCGGATTGACAAAGTCGGGGTCATAGGCGATCTCCAGCTTGGCACAGATCAGCTTGACCGTGATCTTCGTCTTCACTTGGGACAGGTCAATGACGCCGGATGCCAGGCGCCTGACAAAGGCTTCGGTGCTGTTGCCCCAGTTGTTCGGGTTCAGCGAACAAACCGCAATGCCCCGCTCAGTTGCCTGCTTCTTGGTCTCCTTCAAGAGCACGGTCTTGCCGGTGCCGCGGGGTCCGTACAGAACGACCCCCCCGACGGGTCTCTTTTTCGCAATGAGCCTCAGCATCTCATTCAGCTCAGACTCCGCCGCCTTGTGTCCCGCCCGGTGCGGGGGGGCTGTCCCCCAGTTGGGCGTGAACGGGTTTTCCCTCTCTTCGTCCATGGTCGCAATGATAACCGACTTTTCCCGCCGCCCGACTCCTTGGTGGCGCCTACGGCACTGATCCCCCACCTCCGCGGGCGCCAATGCTCTTCTGTCGCGCCCGGCGGGCTTTTGAGGCGCGCCCGTCAGGTAGCCAGTCTTCCGCGTCGGCCGGGTCGGGCCGATGCCGTCGGCCTCACGATGTGCGCGTTGTCCGCGTTCGCGTCCGACGGACTCTCGTGGTCCGGAGCCGAGCGCCAGCTCAGCGCCCCGGTCGCGGCATCAAGCGTGAACCACTCCGCGTCCGGGCCTTCCAGCGACCACACCGGGCTCCCGTCCAGCGTCGGCTGACGGTACGGCACCGACCCCGCCGTGTGCTCCTCGTGAACCGCCCCCGCGTGACTCGCAAGCGTCACGCCGCTC
>CAZZIL010000540.1:0-6269 GCA_964654265.1 uncultured Gammaproteobacteria bacterium
CGTCCTACCCGCCGCTGGTCGATGCCGCCGCCCCGCCGCTGATGGTCGGCGGCATCGACCAGCGGCGGGTAGGACGTGAGCGTCACCGGGACGGTCCCGGTCGCCGCCTGCGCGCGCAACAGCGCGTGGGGCGCGGCGGACCCGTCCGGGGCGCGCTCGATGCCCTGGACCCTGAGCCTGCCGACCTGCAGGCCGCCGGCCTCGTCGAGGCCGTCGGCGCGCGTGCGGGTGTCGAAGCCGGCGAGCCGGTTGCTGAACGACGGGTGCACGCGGTAGGCCCGCAGGTTGCCCCAGACGTCCGTCTCCGACACGCCGATGGTGCGCCACGGCAGCAGCCCGCGGTCGCTGGCGCAACCGCCGAGCGGCGCCAGCTCGCGGTGCCCCGACGCCTCCGACAGCTCCACCTCGGATCCCGGCGCCACCGGCGCCAGGAACCGGTCCTCGATGCCGTCGCCGTCCAGGTCCGGGCACGGAAGGTGCGGACGCCCGCCCGGCAGCCCGTGGCGCCAGCCGGTGCCGCGCTGGACGGCGACCACGCCGTCCGGGGTGCGGTTGGCGGCGGCCCACGCGACGAGCGCGTCGCGCACCTCCGCGAGCGACTCTTGCTCGGCGACGCGCTGGCGCTCGCCCCACCGCGCGGCGTTCGGGAGCAGCGACGCGCCCAAGAGCAGTCCGAGCGCGACCAGGACGATCATCATCTCGACGAGGGTGAACCCCCCCTGCTGTCCGCGTCGGGCGGTCATTGCGACACCACGGTGAGTCTGCGGTCGCCGCCGACCGTGTCGGCGGCGTCGAAGTCGAACACCAGCGTGATCCCGGCGGTGTTGAACTCGATGTCGCCGATGAGGTCGGCTATGGCCCACTCGGATCCGAGTCCGCGCGGGACCTCGACCGTGCAGGTCCCGCCGGCGTTGAGCGACCCCTGGATGGCGGCGTCGGTGGTGCCGCGCTCGTTGAGATTGCAGGTGTCCTTGAGCGGCGACGCGCCGCCGGCGCCCTCCCGGATGACAAAGTCGGCGCCGGTGTCGAAGACGTTCCCCCAGGAGGCGCCGTTGAGCTCGACGGAGACGGCGACGACGTCGGCGCCGGGGCGCGCGGCGGAGCCGAGGTCCAGCGCGAGCGACAGCGGCGCCGGCTCGCCGACCGTGAGCGTCACGCGCGTCGGGTCCGGCCGGGGCGAGAGCGTCAGCGGCGCGGCGCGCCCGACGGTGAGCACCTCGCCGCCCAGGGTGATCTCGTGCGCGGCGTCCAGGGCCGTGCGCAACGTCAGCTCCAGCGGGGTGTCGCCGGCGACGTCGACCTCGCACGGGGGCGTCCCGCAACCGGTGAGCCCGATGTCGGTGTCGTCAAACTCGGCCGTGAGCGTCACGGTGTCATCGACACCGGACACGAAGGGGCGCGACAGCCCGACAGTGAGCGTCACGACCGCCTGGGTGTCGCCCGGGGAGCTCGCCCACCAGAACTCGCGCCCGTCGGGGAGGACGATCTCGGGCGGGCGCCCGGCCGGGTCGACCAGCGTGACCGTTTCGCCGGTGACAACGAACGTGTACGGGGGGTCCCCGTCGGGGGCGCCGGCGCCGCGCGTCACGGTCAGGGGGCCGTCGTTGATGCCGCCAAGGAAGCAGGGGGCCTCCCGGTCGCCCGCCGCGGGGGAGAAGCACTCGAACGAGCGTCCGGCGATCATTTGCGACACGGTGAGGTTGGACCCGTCCGGGAGCATGAGCGTGACGCCCGGCCGGGTGTCGCCGCTCACCTCGGGGCGGCTGAACGCCAGCGGGAGCTCCCCGGTGTCGCCCAGGGCGAGCGTGAGCTCGCGTTGCACCGCCAAGCGGAGCGGCATCGGCGCCTCGGTCTCCAGGGTGAACTCCTGCCCGCCGAGGGTGATCGTCATGGTGCGGCCGGCGACGTTCCAGGTCGCGTGCTCGAACAGCGAGGCGGACCAGACGCCGCCGGTGACACCGGACGGGATGGGCACCGGGCAGGTGGCGGTGGCGACGAGCGTGAACCGTATGCCGCCGAAGGTGTCTCGGCACTGGCCGAGGATGGTGCCGTCGCCGAAGTTGAAGCCGAACCCGTCGTTCTCGTTGGAGAATCCGCCGGAGAAGGAGATCGAGACCTGGATGCGGTCGACGCCCGGGACGGATCCGGGCTCCAGCGTGATCTCGACGCCTCCGGCGTCGACGTTGCGCGAATTGATCGGGAGCACCGCGCCGGTCTCTGAGAGTCCGGTGGCGGTGACGGTGCGCGGGGCCGGGCCGAGCACGAGCTCCCGTCCGTTGACAGTGAGCGCGACCGGGGCGTTGTCACTCTTGTTGGCGACGATCTCGAACGGGGCGGACGCCTGCGTGACGCACCTGCCGGGCGGCGCCGGGCACGGGGCGCCATCGACCTCGAGGCGATAGTCCCCGGCCGGCATGACGACGGTGACGCCGACCGGGTCGTCGCCGGCGATGAGCGCCCGGCTGAGCGCGATATCGACGGTGGTGTCGGTCCCGACGGGGACCTCGACCGACGGCGGGACGACGACATCGAGCGCCGGCGGCACCAGCGTGAGTGTGGCGTTGACGCCCTCGGAGACGGCGGTGATGACGACCGGGCGGTTGTCCGCCTTGCGGACGATGATGTCGCCGGCGTCGCCGAAGAGGAGCTCACAGTCTATGGGGCCGGCCGGGCACACGGTGCCGTCGGGGCCGCTGACGCGGCTGAGCCCGTCCGGGAGCGTCAGCGTGAGCGTCGCCGGGTCCTCGCCCGGGGCCAAGGGCCTGCTGAGCACGACGTTGATGGTGTGGTCGACACCCGCGGCGACGGTCATCGTGACATCCCCGCCGGGGACGGCGCCCGGGATGTCCGGCGCGGGCGGGCGGACGACGACGGCCTCGCCGTCGACAGTGAGCGTCACGGTATCCGTGTCGCCGAGGCCGTTGACGGCGAGGGGGGTCGTGCCAACTATGGGGAACTCGCACGGCGACGAGGTCGCGGCGCATGAGGCCCCGGTCGCCGGGTCGGTCACGACGACGCCGGGCGGATCGGCCGGGACCGACACGGTGAGGATGTGGGGACCCTCGCCCGCGGCGGTGTCCGGCGCGCGGTTGATCGACACGGTGAGCGTCGCGGGCAGGCCGGCAGGCTTCTCGACCACTTCCGGGAAGCGCACGCGCAGCGGGGCCAGGCCTCCCAGGTCGGCGGCCGCGACGTCGTCCGGCGCGACCGGCGGATATGCGCGCGCCGGGAGCGACCCGGCACGCTCCAGCGCGGCGGCGACCTCGCCGGCGGCCATCCAGACGACCTGGTCGTCGGCGCGCGCCTCCTGCGGCGGCGAGGTGCGCGCGGTGCCGACGCTGTGGCGCGGCCTCGGCGGCGCGTAGAGCACCGGGCTCTCGCCCCGGTTGTTGCACACGGACTCGCGCAACACCCGGTAGTTGTGCAAATCCCCCCAGGACGCGCCGGCGGCGCGCGGCTCGCGCGCCCGGCAGGCGCTGTCCTTGCCCTCGTCAATGAGCGCGGACCTCGACAGCAGCGGCCCGGAGAGGTCCCGCCCGGCAGATAGCACGGCGAACGCCGGGACGTCCACGGCGGCAAGCGCCAGGTCGTCGCCGGCGCGGGTGTGCACCGTCTCCATCCCGTCGTGGGGTCCCGACACCGTCGCCGACTCGCCGGCCCCAAGGACCACCCCGGCAAACTCGCCGACGGCGCACACGGCGTCGTCCTCGTCCTCGGGGTGCCCGACGCACACCAGCGGCGGCATGTGAAACCCGCGCGCGCTCGCGCGCGCCGCGCGCTCCGAGAGCGCCGGCAGCTCTAGCCGGGCGTTCCCCGCGCCGTCGTCGCCCAGGCGCAGCGGCGCCGACAAGTCGTACGAGTTCGCGCGCGAGCGCGAGTCGATCCCGACCAACGGGTTGGACAAGACGAGGTCGACGCGGTAGACGAGGAGATTGCCCCAGGGGTCCGTGGCGGGCAGGTTGAGCGTCTCGTGGGGGAGCCACCCGGTGCTGACGGCGCACTCTCCGCTGCTCTCTCCGGGGCGCCCGGAGACGGATCCGGACGGCGAGACGAAGACGTCGAACGACGCGTCGACGGCGGCGCCGGCGCGGTCCTCGTGCCCGTCGCCGTCTCGGTCCGGGCACGGCAGGTGCGGCCGCCCGTCCGGGATCCACGCCGGGCGCCCGCCGTTGACCGAGACGGACCTCGCGACGGTGCGGTGCGTCGCGGCATAGTCGACGACGGCCTGGGCGGCGATCTCGAGCTGGCGCCGCGCAGACTCCTCGGTGTCGACGGCCGCGCGGTTGTGGACGAGCAGCAGCGGCCCGGCCGCGAGCAGCCCGCCGGCCGCGAGCACGATCGCCAGCTCGACGAGCGAGTAGCCTGTGGACAGGCGCCGGCGCGCGCGCCGAGGGACAGGCGCGGCGCCGAACCGGGAGAGCCAAGAGGGCCGGGAGCCGACGCCGCCAACGCCGCCCGGCAAGCGGCCGGGCAAGGGAGCAGAGACGCCGGGCAACGTGCGCTCAAACATCGCCATCACTCAAGACGCACCGTCAAGGACGGCAAACCGCCAGAGTGCAACACCACGTCGCCCGGCACACCCGACCCGGCCGCGCTCCGCGCAAACAGCGGCAACACCCCGTCAACGCCGAACACGCAACGCTCGCCACCGCCAATGTCACAGCCCGCGCCGTCCGGCGCCCCCGCCGGCACCACCTCAACCCCCGGCAGGGAGACCGAAACCGAGACGGGAGGCACCGACTCTCCCGGGAGGAGGGGCCTTGAGAGCGAGAGCGTCACCATGGGGCTTGGCGACCGGCCGTGGTTGGTGGGGAGCTGGAGTCCGTCGGTGTCGGGGATTGCGAGGACGTCCGGGGCGGGGGCGGGGCTTTGCCCCCCACGGGCTATGCCCGATGACCTCGCGCCGACCGAAGAAGAGCGTGGCACGCATTGAGTCACTGGAACGGCTGGCGGGGACCGCGAAGCTCACCCGGATGAGCACCTCCCGCGACCGATGCCGGGACGGTGGCCACGTCAGTAAGGCACGGCCTGTGGCCGCGAATTCCGCCGCACACGTCCCTCCGACAACGCGGTGTCGGAGGATGAGGGAGCTGGTGTCAGGCGGGTGTCAGGCCGCCGCGCGAGTGTGCGCGATCTCCATCCCGACGGGCGGACCCAACACGGCCGCGCGACCGCGCCCCGCCCGACGGCCCCGGTGTCCCGCATTGGAGCGCGCACGGCGAACAACGGTCCCGTCATCTCGTGGGGGAGGGCTGGCGAAGCGACGGGTCGCAGGGCCCCACCGCTCCTCCAAAACCCCCGCGCGGGCGGGCGAGGACAACCCCCCGGACGAGGAGACACATGGCAAGGTCCGGGCATCGCCCCTCCCGGCACAGTCTCCGTTTCCGGGAGCACGCCCCCTGCGGACAAACCGAGAGGTGTCCCCCGGATTCAGTCAATCACCAGGTGCTCCGTGATGTGGGTGCAAAGCGACGGGATTCCCGGCTCCCAGAGCGAGGGGTTGTCCGTCTGCCAAATGAGTCCCACGTCAGACAGCTCGTTGACGGCGTCATCAACGGTACGGCCCTCGGTAAGGACCGGTTTCAACACCGCCCCCAGTTTCGCCCTTGACAGTGCGTTGCCGGCATCAGGGGCAACGAACGCCCTCGAGGCCGCCAGCGCCTCGGGTTTCATCTTCCGATCTGTGATCTCCTGCAAGCGGTTCCCATATAGCGCGTTCTTCTGCGCGTCCGCCATGCGCGCGCCGACTTGGGCGTCCTCCATCCCAATGCGGGTCGTGTCCGGGTCGCGCGCCACGGCGGCATTCCACGAGTGCTCGCCCACCAACTGGATGAAGTACGGATAGCCTTGGCTCTCCGCCACCAAGAACTCCAGAGCCTCCCCGTCGAACGACATACCCGACCTCTCCGCCGGGATCGACAAGGCATCCCGGGCATCCTTCGGGGACTCCAGCCGCCCAATTCTCAGCTGGCGCGCGCGCTCCCAGAAGCTGGCATCGGCACGGCGGAGGCTCGCCTCAACCGCCGGCGTGCCGGCAAGCACCAGAAGCAACGGAAGGCCATCCCGGATGCATCGTTGGGAAATCTGCAACAGGAGCATCGCGAAGTCGGGCCGGATCGTGTGCGCCTCATCGACCATCAGCAACAACGGGTCCTTCAGGAGCAGGCGCAACGCGCGTTCGGCAGGGCCAGCATTGGGACCTCCGAACTCCACCCCTGCCCCGCCCCCCCAAGGAAACATGGCCATCAGCTTCCTGATCGACAGCCAGT
>CAZZIL010000541.1:0-1677 GCA_964654265.1 uncultured Gammaproteobacteria bacterium
CGGCAGCCAGGTCGAGAACATGTGGGAGAGTTCCCGGGCGTTCGGCGCGGGCGAGACGGGCGATTCCGTGTCGGGTGTCGACTCCGGAAGCATGGACCTTGAGGTCGGCTACGGGTTCGGCATGCGCCGGGCGTTGCTCACACCGTACGGCGAGCTCAGCCTCGGCAGCGAGGACCGGCGGCGCCTGCGCCTGGGCACCCGCCTCGAGTTCTCCGACGGTCCCGGCGCGGGCTCGGCGGAGAGCCGCTCCGTCCTCGACACGCTGACGCTCGAGCTCTACGGGGAGCAGGCGGCCGAGGCCGAGTCGACCGAGAACCGCATCGGCATCACCGGCGGCCTGGACTTCTGATTGGCCGATGGCCATTGCCGGGTCGGGCGGGGCAACCCGTCCGGTCCCGGACGCCAGGCAGGGAGGGGACGGCCGCCGCTTGACGCAAGGCGCATGTCCCGGGGGATTGGCAGGCCGTTCTTTCCGGTCCCGCGAGGTTCCCGATGACCGCCCCCTTGGCCTTCCTCGGTCGCCCCTTGGCGACCCGGCGCGAGTTCCTTGCCAAGGGGGTGTCGGCCAACCTTGACCGGGCGCTCGGCGGACGGGAGATCCGCGCCTGGGACACCTTTTTTGTCGACTGCGCGGGCACGCCCGACGCGGCGGACATTGCGCGGATGGGCCGCCTCCTGGATGCCGAGCCGGTCCCGAAGGGCCTCGGTCCCGACCGGGACGGACAGGTCTTTTTGGTGCTCCCCCGGCTTGGCACCGTCTCGCCTTGGTCGAGCAAGGCGACGCCAATCTTCCACCGATGCGGGCTTGCGGCGGTCAATCGGGTTGAGCGCGGCCGCCTGATCAAGGTCGCGGGCGCGGAGGAGTTGCCCGACCGGAAAACGTTCCTGGCCGCCGTGCACGACCGGATGACACAGGTGACGCTTCAGGGGGACGGTGTCCCCGGCTGGAAAGAGATGTTCCGGGAGCCGGAGCCGGAGGAGGATCCTGGGGTGCGCGCCGAGGACCTCGACCGGGCCAACGTGGAGCACGCGCTCGCGCTCTCGCCGGCGGAGATCGGCTACCTGCGCGATCGCCACCGGGAGCTCGGGCGCGATCCCACGATGGCGGAGCTGCTGATGTTCGCCCAGGCGAACTCCGAGCACTGCCGGCACAAGATCTTCAACGCGGGCTGGGAGGTCAATGGCGCCCCGCTTGCAGGCTCCCTGTTCGATCGGGTGCGCTCCACGCACGAGGCGACCCCGGACAACACGCTGGTCGCCTACTCCGACAACGCCGCGGTGATCCGTGGGGCAAACCACTCTCCGGGGACCAGGCTGGTCGCCGGGGAGGACGGCGGGTACGTCCGCGTCACGGGGACGGTTCACCTGGTCGCGAAGGCGGAGACGCACAACCACCCGACGGCAATCTCGCCGCACGCCGGCGCGGCCACCGGCGCGGGCGGCGAGATCCGCGACGAGGCGGCGACCGGGCGGGGCGCGGAGAGCATCGCCGGGCTGTGCGGGTTTGTGGTCTCGGACCTGCGCCTCCCCGGCGCGGTCCGGTCCTGGGAGGCGGACCGGCCGGGCTTCCCGGCGCATGCGGCGACTCCCTTGGAGATCATGGTGCACGGCCCGCTCGGCGCCGCCGACTTCAACAACGAGTTCGGCCGCCCGTCCGTGTGCGGGTTCTTCAGGACC
>CAZZIL010000542.1:0-13425 GCA_964654265.1 uncultured Gammaproteobacteria bacterium
CCCGACCTATGTGCGGCTGGCCAGGATCCGTGTCGTCCCGTGGGTTGCGCTGTGCGCGCTCTCGCTTGGGACGTCCCTCTCCATGGCCTTCTGGTGGGACGACTGGTGGAACCCCCTCAACGACACGCTGAGGGTGTTCCCGGCGCTGGCGGGCACGCTGGCCGTCGCCCTTGCGAGCGGCGCCTTGGCCGTCCGTCGCCTGAAGAGGGTCGCGGACCTCAGGCAGGAGGACGACCGGGCCCGGCATGTCCTTGGGGTGGCGGCCCGGTCGCTCCGGCTCGCCCTGGTCGGCATTGCCATCGCGTTCCTCTCGCAGGCCGCGTTCATCAACCGGGTCGACCTGGCGCGCCGCTCGTACGACCACTACGCCATGTCGGTCGACGAGGCGGGCCGCACCCTGATGATTGACGGGGTCATCGGCCCCGGCCTCGCGAGCCTGCTCAGGCGCAACCTGAAGCTGCACCCGGCCATCGACACGTTCGCGATCACAAGCGCCGGCGGGCTCACCGACCAGGCGTTGGCGGCGGCCGATGCCATCGGCCAGGTCCCCGGCGCGACCGTCATCGCGCGCGGGAGGTGCGACAGCTCCTGCATCATCGTCCTCATGGCCGGCGAGCGGCGCCAGGCCGACTGGGACCTGGAGTTCGGCTTCCACGCTGCGTCGTCGATCACCGAGGAGGACTTCGACCGCTGGGACCTCCTGGGACCCAAGCGGGCGGTGGACGACTACCTCCTCGGGAGGGGACTGCCCGCCGGGCTGGCGTTCCGGTCGTTCACGGGCGAGGAGCTGACGATGGTCCCGGCGATCCGGCTCGCGCAGGAGCGGGTCCTCCACGGGCTGCTCGATGGCGACGAGCCGGTCCCGGTCACGCACGCCAAGTGGCGCAAGATGGAGACCCTGCTCGCCCTGGGCGGCGCCGGGCAACGGGAGGTCCTCGTCCCCCTGCTGCAGGCGATCCGGGAGTCGAACCCGGAGGCGGTCGGACGCCACGCGGACCTGTTCCACGACTCGCTCGAGAAGGGCGACCACCAGGCGCTGGGCGCCGCCATCGGCAACCTCATGCTCGACCTCGTCGCGTCGACGCTGCTCGCCGCGAACGACTCGGCCGTGAACGGCTACCAGCGCGCCCAACAGCGGCGCGCCGAAAACCTGGCCGCCGCGCAACGGTGGGACGAGTGCGCCCGCCACGCCGCCGGGGAAGTCTCGTTCGGCCCTCCCGCCGCGGACGGCGACGACGCCGACCGGGAGCACGCCGCCCTCGGGAGGGCCATCGCGTCCGCGAGAAGGGCCGGGTGGAAGCCGAGGCACGTCCCGGACGACGCCGGGCGGCTGAGCCAGGAGGTGGTCGAGCGCAGCCTGGTCCGCCTGCAGGACCTGGGGCTGGACCGACGGGACCTCGGCCGGGACGCGCGCACCAACTGCGTGTTCTCCCTGGCGCGCCACCGGTTCACGCTCGGCCTCGGCGCGCGCCAAGCGGCAGACCTAGCCCGCTGGAGGGCGGCAAGGGCAAAGGAGGACCCCGGGCAGTAGGTCCGCGGATGTTTGGTCGGGGCGGCGGGATTTGAACTCGCGACCCCCTGCACCCCATGCAGATGCGCTACCAGGCTGCGCCACGCCCCGGGCCGGGCGATTTTACATCACAGCATGCGGATCACCGCGGATATCTGCCGCCGCAACGCCTTGACGTCGACCTGGCGGGCGCTCACAGTGCGGTTCTTGCCGTTCTCCCTGAGCGTCTTGCGCACCCCGTCGGCGGTGAGGCCGCCGTCCATCAGGTCGCGGATCGTGCGGATGAGGAGGATGTGCTCGCGGGTGTAGCAGCGCCGCCCGTTGTTGCGCGGCACGGCGCGCAGCTCGGCGAACTCCCGTTCCCGGTGCCGGAGCGTGTGGGCCTTCATCAGGCAAAGCCTGCACGCCTCGCCGATGGAGAAGAACTCCTGGTCCGGGATCTCCGGGTAGGTTCCCACCCCGCTTGGCCTAGCGCTTCCCGGCATCGGGGATGCGCTCGGCCCGCTGCTTCAGGCGGTTGCTCGCCTTGAACGTCACCACGCGCCGCGGCGTGATCACCTTCTCCTCGCCGCTTCGGGGGTTGCGCCCGATCCGCTCCCCCTTGTCCCTGCAGGTGAACGTGCCGATCCCGTAGAGCTTGACCTTCCCGTCGCGCACGAGCGCGGAGGCGATCTCGTCGAAGAACCCGTTCGTCAGGTCGCGGGCCTCCTCCAGGCTGCGCGTGACCTTGCGCACCCTCTTGACGAGGTCGTTGCGGGTCAGGGTCTTCCCCTGCTCCTTCCTCTGCATCAGCCTTCCGCCTTTCCGGCCAGCCGCGCGCCGAAGGCGTCGGCGAGCAGCCTTTCCATCCTGTCCACCACCGCGGCGATATCCCTCTCCTCAAGGTTGGAGTCCGTGCCCTGCAACGTCATCCGGATGCCGAGGCGCTTGACACCCCGCTCCCCGCCGTCTTCCGGGACATAGCAGTCGAACAGCTCCACCAGCCTAAGTCCACCCTTCCCCTCCATGCCCTTCGCGACCCTCAGCACGTCGCCCGCGGGCACGTCCAGCCCCAGCGCCACGGAGAGGTCCCGCCACACGTGGGGAAGCCTTGACATTCTACCAAGCGACGGGAGGGGAGAGTCGCCCGCAAGCCGGGAGACGGGCGCGAAGAGCAGCTCGAACACGTGGGTCGACGCCGGCAGCTCGAAATCCCGGGCCCACCTCGGGTGGAGCGCGCCGACATGGCCGACCGTCTCGCCGCCGACCAGGACCTCGGCGCACTTGCCGGGATGCAACGCGGGATGGTCCGCGCACGGCCTGAACTCCGTCACCGGGCCGGGGAGAAGGGACTCCACGTCGCCCTTGACGTCGAAGAAGTCGGTCTCGCGCGGCGTGGCGCCCCACTGTTCCGGGACGTCGGCGCCGTAGCGCAGCCCGGCGACCTTCACGGGCTGCTCGCCCTCGACCGCGGCTTGGGACGGGAAGCACCGCCCCACCTCCGCGAGCTGCAGGCGCGCTTGGCGGCGGTTGCGGTTGTGCCGCGCCCGGTCGACGAGTCCGCCGACCAGGCTGGAGCGCATCACCGTCGCCTCCTCCGAGATCGGGTTCGCGAGCCGGACGGGGTCGGGGTTGCCGTGGAGGCCTTGCTCCCAGTCCTCGGGGACGAACGCGTACGTCACGACCTCCTGGTAGCCGCGGCCGGCGAGCGCCCGGCAGACGCGCGCCGGGTCGTGGCCCTCACGCGCGTGGTCAAGCATGCGGCCGTCGGTCTCGGGCAACGTCACCGGGATGTTCCCATAACCGTGGTCACGGGCGACCTCCTCGACCAGGTCCTCCGGGATCGACACATCGAAACGGAACGCCGGGGGGGTCACCACCAGGCGCTTCCCGCCGCCCGGCTCCACCCGGAACCCCATCCGCGCCAAGGCGCGGCGCACCTGCGCGGACGTGCGCGCCAGTCCCAGGATCTTCCCGACCGACCCGGTGTCGAGCCCGATCGGCGCGCGCGACGGGAGCTCCCCCTTGCGGGCGATGCACACCGGCCCCGCCTTGCCGCCGCACAGCTCCGTGATCTTCCGGGCCGCGAGCCCGAGCACCCGCGGCGGCAGCGTCGGGTCGACGCCGCGCTCGAAGCGGAACGCCGCCTCCGAGCCCAGGTTGTAGGCGCGGGTCTTGCCGCGGACGTGCGACGGCGAGAAGAACGCCCCCTCCAGGAGAATGTCCGTGGTCCCCCCGCCGACACCGCTCTCGGCGCCGCCCATCACGCCGCCGATGGCGACCGCCCCCTTGCCGTCCGCGATCACCAAGGTGTCGCCGGTCAGGTCGACCGTCTGCTCGTCAAGCAGCCGCAACCGCTCGCCCGGCCGGGCGAAGCGCACGCGGATCGCCCCGTCCAGGCGGCCGAGGTCGAACGCGTGCAGGGGCTGGCCGTAGCCCATCATGAAATAGTTGGTGACATCGACCGCGCGACCGATGCCGCGCACGCCGCAACGGCGCAGCCGGTCGCGCATCCACAGCGGCGACGGCGCCGCCGGGTCCGTCACCCCGCGGATGACCACGCACCCGTACAGCGGGCACGCCTGCGCGGCATCGTCGGCGATCAGCGCCTCGTGTTCCTCCCCAATGTCCGGGACGTACCGGGAACGGAACGTGCCGGGGCGCGCCCCCGTCATCGCGCGCACCTCGCGCCCGATCCCGAGGACGCTCAGGCAGTCGCCCCGGTTCGGCGTGACCGCGATGTCGAGCACCGGGGCGTCAAGCCGCAACGCGGCGCCGAGCGCGGCGCCCTCTTCCGTGGCGACGTCCAGGACGAGCGCGCCGGCGTGGTCCTCCCCGAGCCCGAGCTCCCGCTCCGAGCAGATCACCCCCTCGGACACCGTGCCGCGCACCTCGCGCGCCGACACCTCCCGCCCGCCGAGGCGCGAGCCCACCGCCGCCACCGCGACCCGCGTCCCGGCAGAGACGTTCGGCGCCCCGCACACGATCCGCAACGGCCGCTTGCGCCGACCGACGCCGACCAGGCAGGACATCAGCGGGCCGCCCCCCGCGAGCGGCTCGCACTCGCGGACCACCCCGGCGACAACGCCCGGCAGCTCCGGCCCCGCCCGCTCGACCGACTCGACCTCCAGGCCGCGCATCGTCAGCCCCTCCGCCAGCTCCCCGGCCGGCGGAAGCGACGGGACAAACTCCCCCAGCCAGTCCGCGGGGACTTTCATTCCCCTGCGAACGCCCCGAGGAAGCGCGCGTCGTTCTCGTAGAACAGGCGGATGTCGTCGATCCCGTGGCGCAGCATCGCGAGGCGCTCCAGGCCCACGCCGAAGGCGAACCCCTGGTGGCGCCCGGGGTCGATCCCCGCCGAGCGGAGCACGTTGGGGTGGACCATCCCGCACCCGCAGACCTCCAGCCAGCGGTCGCCCCAGCGGATGTCGAACTCCGCCGACGGCTCCGTGAACGGGAAGTACGACGGCCGGAAGCGGATCCCGAGGCGGTCGTCGTCGAAGAACAGGCGGAAGAACCCGACCAGCACGCCCTTCAGGTCGCTGAAGCGCACGCGGTCGTCGACCCACAGCCCCTCCACCTGGTGGAACATCGGCGAGTGCGTCGCGTCGTGGTCCACCCGGTACACCTTGCCGGGGGCGATCACCCTGAACGGCGGCGGACGCCCCTCCGCGTAGCGGATCTGCACCGGCGAGGTGTGCGTGCGCAACAGGTGGCCGGGATGGCCCTCGATGTAGAACGTGTCGTGCGCCGAGCGCGCCGGGTGGTCCTCCGGGTGGTTCAGCCGCGTGAAGTTGTAGAGGTCGCTCTCGATCTCGGGGCCGTCGGCGACGTCGAACCCGACCGTCCGGAAGATCCGGCGGAGCCGCTCCAGCGTCAGCGTCAAGGGATGCAACCCGCCGCGCGCCGGCCGCCGGCCGGGAAGCGTCACGTCGACGCGCTCGCCCTCCATCCGCCGGCCGAGGGCCTCGTCCGACAGCTCGGCCTTCCGGCGCGCGAGCATCGCCTCCAGCTCAGAGCGGATCCCGTTGAGCCGCCCGCCGGCGCGGCGGCGCTCGGCGGGCGCCATCGCGCCAATCTTGCGCATCTCCAGGGTGAGCGCGCCCTTCCTTCCGACCAGGGCCGAGCGCGCCTGGTCCAGCTCGTGCGGGGTGCGCGCCGACGCGATGGCCGCCGCCGCGCGCGGCAGGATCCCGTCGAGGTCGGACGACATCGCCCGGCCTAGGCGACGCGAACCGACTGCTTGGCGATCTCCGTGAGCTTCCTGAACGCCGAGGCGCTGTGCACCGCCAGGTCCGCGAGCATCTTCCGGTCCAGCCGGATGTCGGCCACCTTGAGCCCGTGGATCAGCGAGTGGTAGGTCAGGCCGTGCTGCCGCGCGCCGGCGTTGATGCGCGCGATCCACAGGGAACGGAACTGCCGGCGGCGTTGCCGGCGGTCACGGTAGGCGTACGACTCCGCCCGCATCACCGCCTGGCGCGCGACCCGGTAGACGTTCTTGCGGCGCCCGCGAAAGCCCTTGGCGCGCGCCAGCAGGCGCTTGTGCCGGCGGTGCGCGGTGACGCCCCTCTTTACGCGCGGCATCGGCCCGCCCCGGTCACAGGTACGGCAGCATCTGCCGCACGCGCACGGAATCGCCCGTGCCCACCACGGTCCGCGAGGCCCGCAGGCGCATCTTGCGCCGCGCCGACTTGTGCGTCAGCAGGTGCCGGCGGAACGAGCGGGCGTGACGGATCCGACCGCGTCCGGTCGCCCGGAAACGCTTCGCCGCGCCCCTGTTTGTCTTCATCTTAGGCATTCTTCCCCTTCCCTTGCGCGTCGCGCCGCGGCACCAGCATCATCAGCAACCGCTTGCCCTCCAGCTTGGAGTCCTGCTCGACGACCGCCATGTCGGCCACGTCGGCCGCCACGCGCTCCATCGTCTCGTACCCCAGCTTCGACTTGACGATCTCGCGGCCGCGGAACCACAGCGACACCTTGACCTTGTCGCCGCGCTCCAGGAACCGCTTCACGTTGCCGATCTTGGTCTCGTAGTCCGCCGCGCCGGTCGACAGGCGGAACTTGACCTCCTTGACCATGATCTGCTTCTGCTTGACCCGCGCCTCGTGCCGCTTCTTGTTCTCGCGGTACTTGTGCTTCCCGTAGTCGAGCAGCTTGCACACGCTGCGGGTCGGGGTCTCGTTGCGGACGATCTCGACCAGGTCCAGGGCGGCCTCGTCCGCGTAGACCTGGGCGCGCGCGGTCGGGATGATCCCGACCTGCTTGCCCTCGGCGTCGATCAGGCGCACCTCCGGCACCGTGATCTCGTGGTTGACTCTGTGGCTGGCTTCCTTCTCGATGGGCTTGTCCTCGTTGGTGCACCAAACGCCGCGGGAAACCCCCGCGGGGACCTCGAATTATACACGAAGGGCAAGAAAGGGACGGTCCGCGCGGGTCCGAACGCGAAAAAGGGGCGACCGGACGCGGGACGGCGCCAGGCGGGGCGGCACGGCTTCCGTCCGGGCCTGGACCGGCACGAGCCGGGGGGTCTCCGGCCACGCCGGGGTCCCGCGCCCGGCGCCGGTGCTAGAATCCGCCGCCCTTCGGAGGACGCACATGGAACTGATCGACGGCGCAGCGGTCGCTGCCGGACTCACCCTTCAAGTCAAGAACGCCTGCGCGAAGGACCCGCACGCCATGGGGCGGCCCGGCCTGGCGGTGGTCATCGTCGGGCACAACCCCGCGTCCGAGATCTACGTGCGCAAGAAGATCGCGACCTGCCAGGAGGTCGGCTTCCACTCGGAGAAGGTCGCGCTTGAGGAGGGCGTGCCGCAGCACGCGCTGCTCGGCGAGATCGACCGGCTGAACGCGGACCCGTCGATCCACGGGATCCTGGTGCAGATGCCGTTGCCGGCGCACATCGACCCGCGCGCGGTGATCGACCGGATCGACCCCCGCAAGGACGTCGATGGCTTCCACCCGTTCAACGCCGGGCGGCTGGCGGCCGGGATCGACTCGCTCTGGCCGTGCACGCCGAGCGGGTGCATGCACCTGCTCGACCACTACGGGATCGCGGTCGAGGGCGCCGAGGCGGTCGTCGTCGGGCGCAGCAACATTGTCGGCAAGCCGATGGCGCTGATGCTCGTGAACCGCGGCGCGACCGTCACCGTGTGCAACTCCCGCACCCCCGACCTTGCGGGCGCCTGCGCCCGGGCCGACATCCTGGTCACGGCGGCCGGCCGGCCGGGCATGGTCGGCGGGCACATGGTCAAGCCCGGCGCCGCGGTCATCGATGTCGGGATCAACCGGGTCGACGGCAAGGTCACCGGCGACGTCGACTTCGCCGCGGTCTCGCGGAAGGCCGGCCACCTGACGCCCGTCCCGGGCGGCGTCGGCCCGATGACCATCGCCAAGCTGGTCGAGAACACGCTGAAGGCCGCGCAGGACATCTGGTCGCAGGCCGACGAGGGGGCGCGCCACCTCGCCGGCTGACCCGCGGCCCTCAGCCGCCGTGGCGGCCGAGATGCCGGTCCAGCAGTCCCATCTCAGTCTCGCGGCCCTCCTCCGCCAAGAAGCCGCGCAGGTCGGCGACGTCCGCGACCGACACCACCGGCACGCCGAGCTTGCGCCTGACCGCGTCGGAGGCGCGCCCGCCGCCCCCCGGCGCCTGCTCGCCGCGGTCCAGGCCGACGAGCGCCCCGCACGGGGACGCCCCCGCCGACGACACCGCCTCCGCGGCCGCCAAGGTTGACGCGCCCGAGCTGATCACGTCGTCGACCAGGAGGACGGGACCGTCCAGCGGCCCGACGATGCGCCCGGTCTCGCCGTGGTCCTTCGCCTCCTTGCGATCAAAGGCGAACCTGGGCGCGGCGCCAAGGTCCTCGCCCGCGACCAGGGCGATCGCGGCCACAAGGGGAATCCCCTTGTAGGCGCTGCCGAACAGCGAGTCGAGACCAAGCCCGGCGAGCCGCGCCGCCCGCAGGTAGAAGCGCGCCAGCGACGCAAGCGACCGGCCGTCGGACGCGAGGCCCGTGTTGAAGAAGTAGGGGGAGACCCGCCCGGACTTGGTGGTGAACTCGCCGAAGCGCAACAGCCCGCGCGCGTCGGCGAACCGGACCAAGTCGGCGGCGAGGCGGTCCCGCTCCCCGCGGTCGCCGGTCACCGCCTAGCAGGGCTCAATGCCCTCGATCTCCAAGTACTTCAGCTTGCGGTACAGGTACGTGCGCTCCAGCCCGGCCTTCTGCGCCGCCTCGATGACGTTCCCGTTGGTGACCACCAGCAGCCGCCTGAAGTACTCGCGCTCGAAGTGCTCGCGCGCCTCGCGCAGCGGCAGGTCGTACATGGTGGCCTCCCCGGCCCCGCCGACGCCGCGCGCCAGCACGGCGCGCATCGTCGCCTCGTCGACCTCGTCCGTGGTCGCGCACATCATCGCGTTGCGGATCGCCTTGACAAACTGGGAGAAGTTCCCGTCCCACGTGTGGTTGACCAGCACGTTGACGGCGCCAGACGTCAGGCGCCGCGGCGCGGTCTCGTTGTGGAGGATGAACTGCTTGTTGACCAGCGCGGACAGCTCCGGGATGTCCTGGGAGAACTCGGAGAACGGCGGCACCCGGATCGGCGCCTTGTGGAACTGCCTGAGCAGGTGCCCGTCGAAGCCCGGCGTGCGCGCCAGCTCCTCGGGCTCCACGCCGCTGTGCGCGACGAGCCGGGCCTTGGCCAGCGGCGCCTTGGTGGCGAGCAGGTAGATCCCGCGCAGCTCGGCCGCCTCCATCAGGTCGAGGTTGGTCACGAGGACGAGCCCGCCCGCGGCCTGCTTGAGCAGCTCCATCGGGTCCCCCATCAGCGGGGCGTCGCTCGCGAGCGTCCTCATCGACTTGCCGGGCGGCGTCAGGAGCCCGGCGAAGAACGGCGCCCCGGCGTCGGCCGGGCAGACGAACAGCATGTTCTCCGAGTGCGCCGAGGCGCGCAGCAGCTCGTCCTTCAGGGCGCGCATCGCGTCCGACTTGCCGAAGTCGGCGTCCTGGATCACCGGGCTGAACAGCGGCGGCCCCGCGACCGTCGACACCTTCTTGACCATCGACAGCAGGCGCTCGTTGGAGATCGGCTTCTCCAGGAAGCCGGCGGCGCCGAGCTGGGTCGCCTCCACCGCGGTGTCGATGGTGCCGTGCCCCGACATCACGATGACGGGCGGCCCCATCAGCCCCTCGTCCTTCCACCTGCGGATCAGCGAGATGCCGTCGGTGTCCGGCATCCAGATGTCGAGCAGGATGATGTCGGGGGTCTCGCCCAGCCGCGCCGCGTGCGCCTCGGCGCCGTTGTGCGCGACCGTGATCCGGTAGCCCTCGTCGCTCAGGATCTCCATCAGCAGCTCGCAGATGCCGGGCTCGTCGTCGACGATGAGCACCCTAGGCTTGTTGTTCGACATCTGCTTCGCCATTGTGCAACGGTATCCGTATGGTGGTCTTCAGTCCCTTCGCGGTGTTGGCGGCGGAGACGGTCCCCGACATGCGCTCCGCGATGCGCCTGACGATGGTGAGCCCAAGCCCGGTCCCCTTCGGCTTGGTCGTCACCTTCGTCACGAACACGCGGTCCAGCAAGCCGGGAGGCATGCCCCCGCAATCGTCCTCGACCTCGACCGACGCATGATTATCTTGGCGGGAGGTGCGGATGTCAATACGCGCATCGTGCCCGGCGGGCGCGGCCTCGACCGAGTTGTTGACCAGGTTGATGAGCATCTGGCGGATGAGCACGGCGTTGCCGGCGACGCACGGGTTCCCCGGCGCGAGCGTCGCGACGATGCTGCCGCCGCGGTAGCGGTAAAGCTCGGCGACCGCCGACACGGTCGCGTTGAGGTCGACCGGATCCATCGGCGACCGGCTACTCGGCCGCGCCATCTGCCGGAACGACTCGACCATCTCATCCATCGCGTCGACCTGGCCGACGATGGTGCGCACGTAGCGCGCGAGCCGGCCGGCATCCTCGTCGCCGAGCTTGCCGGCCAGCTTGTGCTCGATGCGCTCGGCGGCGAGCCGGATCGGCGTCAGCGGGTTCTTGATCTCGTGCGCGAAGCGCTGCGACGCCTTCTCCCACGTCTGCTCCTCGCTCGCGGCGAGCTGGGGCGCGATGTCGCCGACCAGGATCGCCGCGCCGCCGCCCGCCGACTCGGGCAGCGCCCGCACGCCGACCAGCAGCCGGCGGTCGCCGACCGGGATCTCCTCGGTGAAGTCCCGGTCCATGCCGCGGATGCGGCGACCGAGCGCGGCGATCGCCCCGCCGTCCTTTCCGTCGTCGGATTCCCCCCACTCGCCGAACGGCCGGCCCAGCATCCGCCCGGCCGGGACCCCGAGCAACACCGTCGCCGACGGGTTGACCCGCGACACCGTCCGGTCCGCGCGCAGCACCACGACCCCGGCCGCCAGGTTCGACAGCAGCGCCTCCAGGCGGACGTTGGCGACCTCCAGCTGGGCCTGGTTGCTCTCCGCCGCGCGGCGCGCCTCCGCCAGCTGCTCCGCCATCCGGTTGAACGAGCCGATCAGCACCCCCAGCTCGCCCTTGGCGCGCACGTCCGGGCGCCGGCCGAAGTCGCCGCGCGCCACCGCCCGGTGCGCGACCGCCAGCTGGCTGAGCGGCCGGCTCAGCGTCTCGCCGACCATCGCCGCGAGCGACACCGCCACGCACAGCACGACCGCGACGCTCACCGAAAGGGCCCAGATGAACGTCGTCTTCAGCGAGCGCCGCAACGACTGCAGCCGGCCGAGCTCGGCCCGGCCGCGGCTGAGGCTCTCGACGCTGCGCTCCAGCCAGATCGGCAGCTGCGCCGACACCCGCAACGCGGTCCGCGAGAACCCGAGGCGCGTCTCCAGCGGCACCGTGACCTCGAGGATGTAGCCGCCGTGGACGCGCCGCGCGACCCGCCGCCCGATCGGGGACCCCCGCCCCAGCGACTGCACGTCCCCCGCGAACTCCGCGCCGGCGGCGAGCTGCCCGGCCCCCAGGCTCTCCTGCCCCACGATCTCGATCCCCTCCAGCTCGTTGCGGAACGCGAGGTCGTCGAGGCGCCCGGGCTCCAGGTCGAACGCGCTCAGCTCGCGCGCGATCTGCTCGGCCCGGTACTCCAGGTCGTCGAGTGAGACGTCGATCTGCCGGCGCGCGACCTCCAGCCCCTCGTCGAACACCCCCGCCAGCTCGAAGCCGAACCACGAGTCGATGTTGCGCAGGATCGCCGCCGCCGACGCGTGGTAGACCAGCACCGCCGGGACGATCGCCATCGCCGACAGGATGCTCGCCAGCACCAGGCTGATGCGCCCGCCGAAGATCCCGCGGCGGACCTTGCGCAGGATCCGCACCACCGAGTACAGCGCGTGGAGCAGCGGCGGCAGGCCGCACACCGCCATGAAGGCGCCGAAGTTCGCCGGACTCGAGAACACGCGAGTGACAAAGCCCGGCGCCGCCTCGTGGGTGACCAGGTTCATCACCCCGAGGACGACCAAGGCAAGCAGGAACACCAGCGCCAGCAGCGCGCGCTCCAGCGTCACGGTCCCCGCTCCAGGACCTCCCGCGACGGCCACGCCTGCCAGCCGGTGGTGAAGTCCCACTCCAGCGCGCTGAGCATCTCGATGCGCAGCGGCGGCGCCAGCCGCCCGACATCGATCTCGAAGCGCGCCCTGACCGTCCCCCCGGAAAGCATGAGCGCGTCGCCGAGCCCCTCGCCGATCATCTCGATCCCGCGCACGTCGCCGATCGCGCCGACCGCCGCGGCAAGGTCGTCGGCAACCAGCTCGTCCCCGTTGAACGTGGTCACCTGGTAGCTGTCGAGCACGTTGTCGTAGGCGAGCTCGGCCTCCCAGCGCAGCACCGAGTATTCCAGGTCCGGCCACCACGGGCGCGACACCGCGACCTGCATCTCGAAGACGAACCCGAGACGCTGCTCGGTCTCCAACACCTCGACCATGCGCTCGTGGAGCCCGAAGCCGATTGCGGCGCGCACGCTCGCGCGGTCCGGGCCCGTCACCCGGATCGCCACCGAGTCGATGTGCTGGCCGACACCCCACGCCGCCGGCGCCGCCGCCGCAAGCGCCAGCGCCGCCGCCAGCCGCGCGCAACCGCGCGCGGCGGCCGCGACGCCAAGGCGGGGCCGCGACGCGCTCACCGGCGCACGGCGCGCATCATCCGCACGCCCTCGAGCACCAGGTCCGGGGCCAGCGACGCGCCGGGAAACCATCCCGCGACGCGCTCGCCGTCCCCGCCGGACACGACCGTCCTCATGCGGCCGGCGCCGCAGCGTCGCGCGAACAGCCGGATCGCCCCCTCGGCCGCCAGGCGCACCCCGGCCGCGACCGCGTCGTCCGGGTTGCGCGCCGGCACCCGGCAACCGGGGCCGGGGTCGGGCGGGTCCAGCCGGGTCGCGCACGCGAGGCTCGCGCGCATCAGCCCGACGCCGGGAAGGACCGCGCCGCCGCGGAAGTTCCCCTCGCGGTCGACCAGGTTGAGCGTGAGCGCCGTGCCGGCGAGCACCACCAGGCAGGCGCCGTGCCGCCGGTGCGCCGCGAGCGCCGCGCACCAGCGGTCCGCGCCCAGCTCGCGCGGGCGCTCGTACAGGTTGCGCACGCCGAGCGCGCGCGCGCCGGGGACGATGAGACGGGTGCGCCGCCCGCGCAGCGCCTCGCGCAACGCGTCGACCCGGTCCGGGCCGGCGACGTCCGCCACGAGGGCCGACCCCGCGCGCGCGGCGGCGGCGCGCAGCCCGCCGAGGTCGCCCGCCGGGCACGAGCCGCGCTCCAGCCAGTCGCCCTCCGCCGGCGCGAGTCCCCACTTGACCCGGGTGCTCCCCGAGTCAACGCACAGCACGGGTCTCATCGATCTCTGCGCTGTGGACCGTCTCCAAGCCGCCGGGGGTGCGCACCAGCAGCTCGCCCCGCCCACCGATGTCGTGGTAGGTCGCCCGCCGTGCGCGGCCG
>CAZZIL010000543.1:0-11567 GCA_964654265.1 uncultured Gammaproteobacteria bacterium
GATCCTCGTCGAGTACGACGGGCGGCCGGTCGTCTACGGCCGCTCCGAGCTCGATGTGATCACCCCCGCCTACGCGGTGACCATCCACAAGAGCCAGGGGTCGGAGTTCCCGGCGGTCGTGATCCCGGTGCTGATGAACCATTTCCTGCGTCGCAACCTGATCTACACCGGGGTGACGCGCGGGCGCCGGCTCGTGGTGCTCGTCGGGCAGCGAAACGCCATCGGCTTCGCGGCGCAAAAGGCCGGCGGGCACCGCTGCACCAAGCTGCGGGAATGGCTGGAGGGCCGGGGCTGACTTCTTGGGGGGACTCGATCGGGCCACGTCAGATATAATGAGGGGGAAGGCGGGGTGAGCATGCACACAACGGGCGCCAAAATCCGCGCAACGCGCGCCGGGCGGGAGACTGCCTTGGCGTCCGTTGCGTCCAAGGGGCCTTGGCGGCTCGCGGCCTTGGCGGCGGCCTTGGCGCTGGCGGGCCTGCCGGCGGCGTCGGTCGCCCAGGACGCGACGGCGGAGGAGTTGCACGCGTCCCTGTTCCTTGAGCGGCAGTTCCCGTCCGCGAGCACCTGCGCGGAGTGCCACCCGAAGCAGTACCGGGAGTGGTCGGTCTCCTCGCACGCGTACGCCCAGCTCAGCCCGATGATGACGGCGTTCCAGAACGCGCTCAACAGGAAGAACAGCTCGACCGCTGGCGACTTCTGCCTGCGTTGCCACGCGCCGACCGGGACGTCGCTCGGCGAGCCCACCTCGATGTCGAACCTTGACCGCTCGCCCGCGGCGCGCGAGGGCGTCACCTGCGTCACCTGCCACCGCGTCAACCAGAACTTCGGCAAGGTGACCGGGCGCTACCCGATCGTCCAGGGCGACATCTACGACCCGGTGTACGGCGTGAGCGACGGCTCCAGTTTCGAGGCGGTCCTGGGGCAGCCGGAGAAGTACCGCGTCCAGCCCAACCGGGGCGAGCGGGGCCGCGCGGTCCACGCCTCCGTCGAGCCGTTCTTCACGCTGACGCAGCCGGCCTTTTGCGGCGGCGTCTGCCACGAGGTCACCTCGCAGGGCGGGTTCCGCACGCACGAGATGATGACGGAGTACAAGCGCTCGCCGGCGTCCGCCAAGGGGATCACCTGCGTCGACTGCCACATGGGGACCGAGCAGGGGGTCCCATCGCCGTACGAGACGGGCCCGGTGGCGATCGTCGGCGGCGTCCCCACCGGGGAGCGGCCGCTGTCCAACCACCTGTTCGCGGGTCCCGACTACTCGATCATCCACCCCGGCATCTTCCCGCACAACGTGGAGGCGGCGCAGCTCAAGACGCTTCGCGAGTGGGCGCAGTTCGACGTCGAGGCCGGTTGGGGGACGGACGAGTTCGAGGACGGGATCGGCGACTCCCACCCGTTCCCCGAGGCGTGGGAATCGGCGGACGACCGCTACGACGCGCGCGAGATACTGGAGGAGCAGTTCGATCTGCTTGCGTGGGCGGACGAGAAGCGGCTGGAGCTTCTGCGCAACGGGTTCGGCATGTCGGAGATCCGGGTCGGCGGCGGCCGCGGCCTGGACTTCTCCGTCGAGGTCAGCAACCTGACCGAGGGGCACTACGTGCCGAGCGGGTTCGACATCGAGCGCACGGTGTTCCTGCATGTGCTGGTGACGGATTCCCGCGGCAACATCGTCTACCAGTCGGGGGACCGGGACCCCAACGGGGACCTTCGCGACAGCCACTCGCGTTACGTCGCCAACGGCCTGCTGCCGCACGATGACGACCTGTTCAACCTGCACTCGAAGACCTACGTGGGGTTGGTGCGCGGACCCGAGCGCGCGCAGATCCTGGCCCCGCCGGTGTCGCGCAACGCGATGCCGATGGTTCGTCCCGACCCGCGCCCGACGATGCTCTACGGGCGCGGGCGCAACGTGCGCAAGCACCGCAGCGGCATCCCGGTCGGGCAGTCCCGCACGGCGGAGTACCGGGTCGGGCCCGGCGCGCTTGAGGACGGCGAGCGCTATCGCATCGAGGCGCGGCTGTACTTCCAGCCGCTGCCGATCAGCCTCATCTATTCGATCCAGTCTGTCGGCTTCGACTACGGCCTGAGTCCCAAGCAGGTCGCCGACCGGCTGTCCGGGAAGAGCACCGAGATATGGCGCCGCGAAGCGACCGTTGCCTACCATGCCGGCACGGGCGCGAGCAAGGTGGCGCAATGATCCGCGGAGTCCCTGCCCGTCTCGCCGCCGCCGCCCTCCTCGTCCCCACCGCGCTCACCGTCTCCCCGGCATCATTCGGCGCCGAGGAGGTGGACCTGTCGGAGACGCCGATCCCCTTCCTCAAGTCCGAGGACCTGCCGCCGCGGGTCGGGGCCCTCATCGAGATCGGGCGGGGGAT
This sequence comes from uncultured Gammaproteobacteria bacterium, assembly GCA_964654265.1. Classification (GTDB taxonomy): domain Bacteria; phylum Pseudomonadota; class Gammaproteobacteria; order Tethybacterales; family CBDBMS01; genus CBDBMS01. The sequence goes on from CAZZIL010000543.1 coordinate 2,376, forward strand.
CAACGAGGTCGGAGAGCTGGAGCCCGGCATCGAGCTGCCGACCGGCGCCGTCTGGCAGCCCGCGTTCTGGGGGTACGGCTCGTTGCGCATGCACGCCCTGGCGACGGACGGGAACCTTCGCATCCCCGCCGGCTCCGGGAGCGGCGAGAGCGCGGAGGTGGCGGCGCGCCTGGACCTGTTCGGCAACCTCCAGCTTTCCGGGACCGAGCGCGTGCACATGCACGTCCGGCCCCTGGACGGCGACGGCATGTTCACCGGGCGCACGCTGGAGCCCGAGTCGGACGGCCACAAGGTCACCGACTTCGAGATCGAGACGCTGTTCTTCGAGGGCGACTTCGGCGAGATGTTCCCGAGGATCGACCCGGAGGACCGCATGCAGCTGGACCTGGGCGTCGGCATCGGGAAGTTCCCGGTCGAGTTCCAGAACGGCTACCTGATCCGCGACGAGATCGCCTCCTTCGGGCTGTCGAAGACCAACGTCCAGTTCCCGGGGTCCGCGGGCCTGCGCGTGCTCGGGATCTGGGGGTTCGACAACATCAACGAGGCCAACGGCGGCAACGACCAGCGCAGCACCAAGCTCGCCCTTCTCTCCGTCGAGGGGGACTTTCCCTGGGGCCTGCTGGAGCTCGACGTCGGAAAGACCTTCGGGGACCGCATCCGCGGCGACCAGGTCAACGCCGGCATCGGCTGGACGCACCACTTCGCGGGCAACAACTTCTCGATCCACGCCAACTACTCGCAGCACGGCAACCAGCTGGTGAGGCAGGCGCAGACGGAGGAGCGGGTGAGCACGGTGGCCGGGGCCATGGTGACGAGCATCGTCACCACTGCCGCCCCCGTCAACGTCCGTCCCAACGGCCAGCCGAAGGACTACGACGGCGGCCTGGTCGTCGCCAGCTACTCGACCGAGGTCACGCCCGCGCACGACATCCTCTACGCGTCCGGCTACTGGGCGCAGGGCGACTTCGCGCGCCTGGCGAGCAACGGCACGCCGCCGCTCGGCCCCGTGGGCCTGTCCTTCGCGGGCGTGGGCATGGGGTCCTACCGCCCGGCGCTGTGGCCGCGCCCGCTGGACTCGTTCGGCTACGCGGTCGGCGCGCAGTTCTTCTTCGACGACGAGTTCGGCAACCTTGCGGTCGAGTTCGCGCAGCGCCACGACCTGGAGGACGGCGACGAGTTCGGCGAGACCGGCGGCTCCGCGATCACCATGCGCTACCAGCAGAAGTTCGCCAACCGGTTCCTGCTTCAGGTCGACGCGTACCGGGCGTGGCTCAAGGGCCGCGCCGCGGGGTTCCAGGACCGGGACGACGATGACGACTCGGCGGCCTTGCGCGTCGAGCTCCGCATGAACTTCTAGGGCGCGGGGATGGCGGTCGGTCTCGGGGCGCTGGCGCTTGCGGCGCTCGTCGCGATGTTCGCGGCGGGGGGGCACCTGCAGTTGGCCCTCTACCGGCGGCGCCAGCTCAGGACGGTCGAGCGGCACTACGCCGACTTTGTCAGGGAGCTGGGTCGCGAGCAGCGCCGGATCGAGGACGAGTCGCGCGTCCCCGGCGCCTGGGGCGGCTACCGCATGTTCCGTGTCGCGCGCAAGGTGACGGAGTCCCGGTCGGTCTTCTCGTACTACCTTGAGCCGCACGACCGCAAGCCGATCGCCGACTTCGAGCCCGGCCAGTTCCTCAGGTTCCGCTTCCGCACCGGGTCCGGGGAGTCCTTGGTGCGTTGCTACTCGGTGTCGCGCCACGGCATTGCGCACAACCAGTACCGGGTCACGGTCCGCTGGATGGACGCGACGACAGGCAAGGCGATCGGCCGGTGCACCAGGCACTTGGCGGAGAACGTCAACGAGGGCGGCATCGTCGATGTCGCCCAACCGTCGGGGAACTTCAGGTTGCGGCGGGGCCGGCCGGCCGTGTTCCTTGCCGGCGGCATCGGCGCGACCCCGCTGCTCGCGATGGCGCAGTGCGCGGCGGCCGAGCACCCGGGGCAGGACGCATGGTTCTTCTACGGTGTCCGGGACGGGTCCGATTCGCCGCTCATCGATTCCCTGCGCAAGCTGTCGGAGCGGTCCCCGAGGTTCAACCTGGTTGTGCTGCACAGCAACCCGGGGAAGGGGGAACGGAAGGGAACGCACTACACAACCGAGGGGCACATCCGCCGCGAGATCCTGGAGGGCTACCTGCCGTCCGTCAACTACGAGTTCTACGTCTGCGGGCCGCCCCCGATGATGAAGGACGTGCTGGAGTGCCTGGCCCAGATGAGAGTCCCGGACGAGTCGGTCCACCGGGAGGTCTTCTCGGCGAAGACCGTGACCCACCAGGCCGACAGCAACCCGGTCTTCAGGGACGCGGTGGAGCGCAACATCCGCTTCCTGGACGCCGGCAAGTCGTTCACCTGGAAGCCGGAGGTCGGGTCGCCGCTCCTCGACCAGGCGGAGGCGAGCGGGCTGTCGCTCGCGTCGGGATGCCGCACCGGGAACTGCGGGACCTGCGTGGCCGCCGTCAACAGCGGGACGTTCCAGTACGTCCACAAGCCGGGGTTCCAGCCGCAGGCGGGGTGCTGCCTGCCGTGCATCGCGGTGCCGACCTCCGACATCGAGTTCGCATAGCAGGGGGGGATTTCCGTGGACCGTTCAGACAAGACGCCGCCGTCGCCTTGGGTCGCGGCGGCCGTGGCCGCCCTGGCGTGGGGACTTTCCCCGCCGGGGGCCTTGGCGGGCGACCCCGCCAAGGTGGTGGGCGCCCCGGCCTGCGCGGAGTGCCACGAGAAGTCGGACGAGCTGTGGAAGAAGACCGCGCACCACGCCATCTTCAAGACGACGCACCGCTCCGACGAGGGCAAGGCGATCGCCAAGCGAATGGGGATCAGGCGGATGAAGGCCGTCGACGGCCTGTGCGCGACGTGCCACTACACGGTCATGGAGGCCGCCTCGGGCAAGGCGAAGTCGGTGTCGGGGGTGTCGTGCGAGTCGTGCCACGGCGCCGGCCGTGGCTGGATCGAGCGTCACAGCGAGTTCAGCGGGAAGGAGGAGCAGGACGAGACGCCGGAGGAGGAGGCGGCCCGCTGGGCCGACGCCGAGGCGGGCGGGATGATCCGTCCGGGCAACCTGTACGCCTTGGCGCGCAACTGCTACGGCTGCCACGTGACACCCGACGAGGAGCTGGTCAATGTCGGTGAGCACCCGGCCGGCAGCGACTTCGAGCTGGTCGCCTGGTCGCAGGGCGAGGTCCGCCACAACGTCTGGTACACCGAGCCGAACGACGAGGCGAGCGCGGAGCGCAAGCGCCAGCTCTACCTGGCGGGCCAGCTGGCCGAGCTGGAGGCCACGCTGCGGGGCTTGGCGGCCGCGGCCGACCCGGCCGGCGCCTACGCCACGGAGCTGATGCGGCGCCTCGGGGCGGCGGAGGAAAACCTTGCGCGGACCGGGCTTCCGGGGATGGCCGACCTGGTCGGCGCGATTGGCGATGCCGCGCCGGGGGACGCGCGGCTGGAGTCCGTCGCCGACCAGGTCGCGGCCGCGGCCGACGGCCTGGTCGGCGACCCTTCCGCGCTTTCGGCCCTGGATCCGCTGATCCCGGGAAGCGATGCGCACAAGGGGACGGCGTCCCCCTAGGGGCGGGGCATGGACCCGGCGGCCACAGGGGAGCAGATCCCGGCAAGCGAGATCGTCGACCGGTGCCCAATCCTTGGGCGGATCGCCTCCGAGGCGCCGTCGCGGTCGCGCATCGAGGACATCGTTGCCCGTCACGGCGCCACGAGAGAGTTCGGGACCGGCGCGGTGATCCTGCGTCAGGGCGAGTACGGAAGCCAGGTGCACCTGCTGATGTCCGGGAGCCTGCTGGTGATCCTGGACGAGCCGGCGAAGGTCGCCAAGCTGGTGTCGGGGAAGCCCAGGCCCGAACGGGCGGGGGGCAGGCCGCCTTGGCCCTGGCTATTTGGGCGCGCCCGGCAAGCCGATCACGAGCTGTGGCGGACCCACGTGGGTCCGCGCCTGCCAGTGGCCGACATCCTGGCTAGTTGCGAGACGGTCCGCCTGGCCGGGGAGGTGCTCATCGGGGAGGTCGCCGCGCTGACGCGAGTCCCGTACGGACAGACCGTGGTGGCGGAGACCGACGCCTCGGTCCTGACGCTGAGATGGCAGGGCCTGCGCGACCTGATGGGCGCCGCGCCCGGCTTTCGCGACCGGCTCTGGCGGCTGTGCCACAGGAACGCCGTCTCCCCGACCCTCAGGAAGCTGCCGTTCCACGACCGCCTGCCCGCGTCGGCCATTGAGGAGATCAAGGCCGTGTCGACACTCGAGGTCGCCGGGGCGCCGTCGGCCAAGACCGACGTGGTCCGCGCCGGCGAGATGATCGAGTCGCTCTTGGTCGTCCAGTCCGGCTTCGGCATCGTGTGGCGCGAGGTCTTCGGCTCGCGAAGGAACGTGGGCTTCATCGGGCGCGGGGACTGCCACGGCTTGGGGACGATCGCCGACGCGAAGCGGAAGAACCGTCCGGCCGTTTCCGATGCCAACCTGGAGATCGAGGGGGAGATGTTCGTGCTCAAGATCCCGGCGCCGACGGTCGAGCGGCACATCCTTCCGGTCCTGACCCCGGGGGAGCTGCCGGAGACCGCGGGCGCGGCCGCCCCGGGCGCGAAGGATCGGCATTTCCCGGGTCACGCGGACGCGACTGGCCAGGAGAGTGTCCTGATCAACTTCCTGGTCGGCAACATGCTGACCAACGGCCGGCAGGCGATGCTGATCGACAACGAGAGGTGTGTCGGCTGCGACGAGTGCGTCCGGGCGTGCGCGCGCACCCACGGGGGATCCCCCCGGTTCGCCAGGGTGGGAGCCTCCATCGGGGGATACTCCGTGGCCAACGCCTGCATGCACTGCGCGCAGCCGCTGTGCCTGGCCGACTGCCCGACCGGCGCGATCGCCTGGCACCCCGGCGGGACGGTGGTCGTCTCCGACGACCTGTGCATCGGGTGCGGGACCTGCGCGCGGGCGTGCCCGTACGACAACATCCGGCTGGTCGAGGCGCCGCCCCGGCCGGGCGGGAAGGAGCCGAGGGAGACGGCGCACAAATGCGACCTTTGCATCGGCCGGGACTCCGGGCCGGCGTGCGTCAACGCCTGCCCGCACGACGCGATCGCCCGCGTCGACCTGACGAAGCCGAGTGTCGTGCCGATGCTCGCGGACCGGTCCCCCCTGCGCGACATCCGCGCCGCGCAGGCCCGCCGGGGATGACGCCGTGAGGGCCACGGCGGCCAGGGGCCTCAAGGCTTGGTTGGCGGCCTTGGCCGCGGTGTCGCTTGGCGGCGCGCTGTTTGGCCTCGCGTCCGACGCGTTTCGCGACTTCCACCACTGGAGCGGGTGGACGCTCTTGGCGATGACGGGCGCGCTGGCGCTGTACGGGGCCCGCCGGCGCATCGGCTTGGTGTCCGCCTCCGGCTTCCTGTTGCTCCACCTCCACCTGGGCTGGACCGCCGCCCTGCTTTTCGCCTTCCATGCGGGGGGGATCCCGCAACCCGGCTTCGCGATGCTGCTTTGGGTCAGCTATGCGCTCACCCTGGTCACCGGCGCGGTCGGTTACGCCCTTTGCCGGATAGTGCCGGGCCGCCAATGGGAAGAGAGGCTTGTCCCCTATGGCCGCCTCCGGCAGGAGCGGAACGACACCGTGGGACGCGCGTTGCGGATCATGGAGAACCTGGCAAGGGGGACCCGGGACGCCGACCTTGCGCTGTTTTTCGCCCGGCACTTGGTGCCGCACCTGTTCGGACGCCCGCCGATGTGGAGGCTTTGGGTCGGGTCGCACCATGCGCGGGACCGGATCCTGGCCCTCCTCGATGACGCCGCCGGCCACGCGGACCGGGACGACGCGGCCGAGCTGGTGCGGCTGATCCGGGAGGCGCACGACCTCGATGTGCGACGCGCGCGGTTTTGGCTGGTGCGCGGGTGGCTGATGGTCCACATCCTGCTCACCTGCCTGGCGCTGGCGTCGGTCGTCGCCCACGTCGTCCTGGTCCACGCACTGGGCGCGTGACGTTGCACGACGGCGCCGGCAGGCACCCCGCCGACGAGTTTGTCCACCCGGAAAGGGACTGGGAATGCGGGTGCGAGGGAAGGCCCTGCCGCCGCGGCCCCGACATCCTGGGACGTTGCCGGGCAGGCCCGGAGTGCGAGCCGATGCGCCAAGGCAGGCGCTGGATCTGCACCCGCAGCGAGGCGCGCGGCGGGGAGTGCGAGAGGGGACCCCTCCCGGATGGGTCCTGCTGTCACCCTCGGGTTCCCTGTGTGCCGCGCGCGACCCCCAAGCGCTGGTTCGGGGTCTGCTGGCAGTTCTCGGCGCTGCTCTCCGTGGGGGTCGTGCTCATGGTGTTCTTTGCCAAGGCGGGAATGGAGCCCGGGCCGGTGTCCGCAAGCCACGCGTCCTTCAAGGACGACTGCCAGGTCTGCCACGCCAACTACGGGGACGCCCCCCTCGACTGGGTCGCGGCCGCGCTGACTCCCGGCCACGGGGCCGGGCTGTCCGCCGCCTGCCTGGAGTGCCATCGCCAAGGGGACACCGGATTGCTGTCCCACGGGATCAAGGTCTCCGAGATGGCCGACATGACGCAGGTCCGGCAGGTGCCGGACGGCCGCAGGTCGCTGAGGGGCACGCTGGTGGAAGCCCTCACGCCTAGGACAATCCGTGACAGCGTGATCGGCTGCATGGCGTGCCACGGCGAGCACGGGGGGCAGGATGCCGCTGCCACGCATCTCACGGACGCCCAGTGCCAGACTTGCCACACGAGCCAGTTCGACGGATACGCGGAGCACCCGGAGTTTGTCTACTATCCGCACCACAGGCAACCTCGGATCGTCTTCACGCACGGGAAGCACTTCCGCCTTCACTTCGGGAAGAGCGCGGAAAGGGGCATCGTCCCCCCGGACGGCTGCGGGTCCTGCCACCGCGCCGACATTGACGGCAACATGTTCGTCAACGGCGGTTTCGGCGTCTGTGCCGACTGCCATGCCGGGGACATCACCGGGGATGCGGCCGACCCGGGTTACCTGACATTCCTGTCGCCGCCCGGGCTGGACCTGGAGACGCTGGAGGAGCAGGAGATCGGCATCGGGTCCTGGCCGGAGTACGCCGAGGACGAGCCCGGGCCGTTCCTTGGCCTCATCCTGCAGGCCGGAGGTTACCTTGACTCAGGTGACACCGACACCTTGGCCGGGCTTGACTTGCTTGACCTGATCGACGCGGAGACGGACGAGCTGGAGGCGGTTGCGCGGCTCGCCTGGGCGTTCAAGCGGATGCTCGCCGACCTGGAGGACAACGGACCGGAGCTGTTTGTCGGCATCGCGAGAGGGATGGGCGCCGGGCCGGGCGCCACCGGGGGGGCCGCCTGGGCGGACCTGGCGGCGTCCATGCCGCGCGCCGTGGTCCGCGACACGATCGGCCAGTGGTACCCGGACTTACGCGCGGAGCTGGGGCGGTTTGACGGCGGGGAGCCGGTGGTCACGTCCCTGCGCGAGCACGAGGAGCCCGATGACGAGGCCGACACGGCCGCCTGGACAGTGCATGGCGGATGGGCGCTGGGCGACCTGGCGCTGCTGTACCGCCCCTCCGGCCACGCGGACCGGTTCATGCACGGGTGGATGACGTTCGCCGCCTCCTTGCCGGGGGTCGGGACGGACCTCTTCGAGTTTCTGGCGCACGACCAGGCGCCGGGCCAGTGCGCAAAGTGCCACAGCTCCGGGGAGCCGGGCACGCCTCGCGTGAACTGGATGGCGCGGGGCTCGGTGACAACCAACACACAGCCGTTCGCCGATGCCAACCCCCTTGCGGGAGCGGACAAGGAGCTTTGGTTGCGCTCCAAGCCCTTCTCGCACTTCTCGCACCAGCAGGTGGTCGCGCAAGAGGGGTGTGTGTCTTGCCACAAGCCTGATGCCGACACCGGTTTTGGGGTGGTGGACGCCCAGGAGTGTGCCGAGTGTCACAACAAGCGGACCGGGCTCGCGACCTGCACGACGTGCCACAACTACCACTTCCGCATCTTCGACGACGAGATCATCCGCCAAGGTGGGAGGTTCGTCCGTCGCTGACCCGGGGCCGTCCCCGGAACCGTGCCGGGCGGCAGACGGGGGCTCGCCGCGGTTTGTCACTCCGGCGGGGTCTTGCCTCTTGAAGGGGGCGGTCCCCGCGGGTTGACCTCTGGTGCGGGGGAATGCCCAAACGCACCGGTCGCCAACATGGGGCGATTTTTTGTCAAATCGCGAGAAAATCTGCTATAATCCGGCATTATGAGGAAAGGGAAGAGAGCAGGGTTGGGGCGCTTGGGCGCGCTTTTGATGTCGGCGGCGCTGTTGCTGGCGGTCGCGCCCTCGCATGCGGGCTTCGCGCCCGGCGACCGGGACGTCGCGGTTGCGCTCGCCGTCGGCAACGCCCAGGCGGTGTTCGGCGTGCGGGACGCGGAGCCCGTGATGCGCCTTGCCTGGGGACGCACCGTCTTCCAGGTGGACGGCGTGGACGGCGACAGCTACTACGACCGCGACGGCGACTACGTCGGCGAGGTGGACAGGTGGTGCTCCGACGGGACGTGTACCCTCTACGGTCCCGACGGGCAATACTTGGGCGAGGAGGCAGATCCCGACTGGGTGGACCCCGATGCAGGCTCTGACGAGTGCAACCCGGCGTATCGGTACACTCCCCGGCTGAGCGTGGTCTTTTGCTGAGGGGTCGCTGACCAAGGCGGCGTTCGGTCGCGGACCGGACGCGGCGACTCCCCCTCGCGGAAGCCACCCGGGCCACTCCGGGTGATCACCTCCGGGAAGGCTCTTGGGGGTGACGGCAACAGTCCCGGCGCCGACTTTCCCGGCGATGTCAGCTGCCGTCTTGGTTGGCAGGACCTCGACATCCCGCACGCGGGATGTGATCGGGTAGGACCGACAACGGGGACGTGCGCCCGCCGCGCGCGCCTGTCCCCGCCGAACCGCGCGGCGCAACGGCAGGAGAACGACATGCGGAACAGCGGCAGACAGATTGCCACGGCGGCCGGCTACGTCTTGGGTTTCATCGCGATTTCCGCCATCGCGTACCCGAGCCTGCTTGCCGTCATGTGGGTCGTGTCGCTCGGTGACGGCGTGAGCAACGCGCAGGGGGCCCTTGCCTCCATGCTTGCCTTCGGCATGAGCATTGCCGTCTGCGTGTGGGAGTACCGCCGGGG
>CAZZIL010000544.1:0-2389 GCA_964654265.1 uncultured Gammaproteobacteria bacterium
ATGTTGATCAGGTGCAGCGCCGTCACGTTGTCCGACACGATCGACCCGGACGACGTGCCGGTGCCCAGCATGAAGCTCGGCTCCAGGTCGGTCGAGTAGCCCATGCCCCCCATGATCGCCGGGGTGTTCACAAGCACGCGCCCGACCGGGAGTCCGCTGTAGCGCGCCACCACCGAGTTGTCCGAGCTGTGGATCACCGCGGTGTGTCCCCAGCCGCCGTGGCGCACGACCGCCTCCGCCAGGGCAAGCCCGCGCTCGACGCTGTCGGCCTCGTACCATGCGAGCACCGGGTCCAGCTTCTCCGCCGACAGGGGCGCGCCCGCGCCGACCTCCGACTGCTCGGCGACCAGGACCCGGACCCGCGGCGGCAGGTCAATCCCCGCCAGCGACGCCAGCGCCGGGGCCGACAGCCCGACCCGGTCCGGGCGGATCGCCCCGCCGGGGCCGAACATCGCCCCGGCCAGGCGCGCGGCCTCCTCGCGCGTGCAGAAGTGCGCGCCGCGCATCCCCATCTCGTGGCGCAGCTGCCGGGCGACCGACCGGTCGGCGACCACCGCCTGCTCCGACACGCACGCGGTGCCGAAGTCGAACGACTTCGACAGCAGGATCTGCTCGGCGACCTCGCCCAGCTCGCCCGCCTTGCTCGCGTGCACGTACACCGGGACGTTCCCGGGGCCGACCGCGAGCGTCGGCTTCCCGGTCGAGTAGGCCGCGCGCACCATCGCGGCGCCGCCCGTCGCCATCACCACCGAGCAGCGGCGGTGGCGCATCAGCGCGTCCGTCCCCTGGAGCGTCACCTCCCCCAGGCACTGCACCAGCCCCGCGGGCGCGCCGTGGCGCTCCGCCGCGGCTGCCATCACCCGGGCCGTCTCCGTCCCGCTGCGCACCCCGCGCGGGTGCGGCGCGCACACGATCGCGTTGCCCGCCTTCACCGCGCTCAACACCTTGAAGATCACCGTCGCCGTGGGGTTGGTCACCGGGATCAGCGCCGCCACCACGCCCATCGGCTCGCCGATCGCCGCGATCCCGGCCACCTCGTCGCGCCACAGCACCCCGAGCGTCCGCACGTTGCGCAGCCACTCGCCCACCGTGACGCTGTTGAACAGGTTCTCCAGCCGCTTGTCCGCGGCGTTGCCGTGCCCGGTCTCCTCGGCCGCGAGCTCGCCCAGCCGGCCGGCCTCGGCCTCCGCCGCCGACACCATCGCCTCCACAATCCCGTCGATCTCGGCGGGGTCCGTGCCGCGGAAGCGCCGGAACGCCTCCCAGGCCGTGTCGGCGGCGGCGCGCGCCTCGGCGATCGACTTCAGGTCGGCGTCCATCAGAACCCGTTCTCCGCGGCGGCGGCGACCTGGCGGCGCGCGTCCTCCGGGTCGGCGGCCGCGATCCCGAGCCGCTCCAGCCGGCGCCCGGAGTTCGCGAGGTCGCCGCCGAGCGCGGCCTGCGCGAGCCCGACCATCGCCTCCGTCAGCGGGGCGGCCACCCCCGCGAGCGCCGCGGCGGACGCAAGCGGCACCAGCGACCCGGTCACCGCGTCGCGCAGCGTCGCCGCCGGGTCCGCCGGGATCGGCCGCGTGCCGGGGCCGCCCGCGGCGCCGGCGTGGCGCTCGACCAGCGCCGGCGTGTCGGGGAGCCCGCGCACCCCGAAGCGCGCGGCGACGCGGCGGCGCTCCTCCAGCAGGAGATCGATCACGCGCAGGTGGCGCTCGCCGAGCAGCCCGCGGAAGTGGCTGTTCTCCGGGAGGCGCTCCGCGCCGGGCATGAGCGCCCCCTGCGCGTCGGGCATGGCCGGCCCGCCGCCGAGCAGCGCGACGGCCTCGACCGCGCCGCTCGCGTCGGAGAAGGTCCCCTCAAGAGCCGTCGGCGCCGGCCGGATGTTCGGGAAGTGCCGCGCGAGCGCGGCGACCGTCTCCGGGCCGCCGGCCGGCGCCACGCCCGCCGGCGCCGGCGGCGCCGCCGACAGCCGCAGCGCGGAGCCCTCCCTTGCCGTCCAGAACGGCAGCGCGCCCAGCTCGACGAGCAGCGGCGACGACGCGTCGCCGCCGGCGCGCAGGCACCACGACGCCTCGATCGCGCCGAACGTCCGCCCGGGGGCGAGCACGACCGCCTGCCCGTCGCGAAGGTGCCCGGCGAGCACCATCGCGTAGGTGCGCTGCTTGAGCACCGGCCCGGTGACGACGACCACGTCGGCCGACGACACCGCGCCGTCGAGCTCCGCCGACAGGCGGATCCTCTGCCCGCCCTCGTCGCCGACCCGGTAGGTGCCGACCGGCCCCTCCCCGCGGATCGTGATCCCGCCCGCCGCGCGCAGCGGCTCCATCTCCCGCCGGTAGGCGGAGAACAGTGTCACGTCGGCGCCCTCCGACAGGCAGAACGCCGCGAGCGCCTGCGC
>CAZZIL010000545.1:0-8141 GCA_964654265.1 uncultured Gammaproteobacteria bacterium
GACCTTGACGACGCCAAGCTGGAGGCGGCGCGCTCGCTCGGGGCGGACGCGACGGTCAACGCCGGGGAGGACGGCGCCGCCGAGGCGGTGGCGGAGATCGCCGCCCGCGCCGGCCGGGCCGGCACGGCGGCAAACATCGACTTGGTGGGGTCGCCGCGGACGATGGCGTTCGGGCTTGGCGCGCTGCGCAAGTGGGGCATGCACGTGCACGTCGGCCTGTACGGCGGCGCGCACCCGCTCCCCCTGCCGACGGTGTCGTTCCGCATGCAGCGCATCGTGGGTTCCTACACCGGGACCCTGGGGGAGTTTCGCGAGCTGGTGGCCCTGGTCCAAGACGGACTGGAGCTGCCGGTCCCGATCGGGACCCGCCCGCTGGAGGAGGCGAGCCGGGCGCTGGACGACCTTCGCGACGGGAAGGTCCGCGGGCGGACCGTGCTGCTCCCCTGAGGCGGCTGGCCGCCGCCCTCGCGGCGTGCGCCTGCGCGCGCGCGTGCTGGTAGACTTGGGACGGCGCCCCGCCGCGCGCGTCGGGCACGGGCGCGGGAGGCGCCGGACACGACAGCTTTCGGGAGGATCGGATGGAACACCACACGCTCGGGAACTCGGGACTCAAGGTCAGCCGGCTGGCGCTCGGCACGATGACGTTCGGCGACGAGTGGGGTTGGGGCGCCCCGGAGAAGGACGCGCGCGCGATCTTCGACGCCTACCTGGAGGCCGGCGGCAACTTCATCGACACCGCGGACCTCTACACCAACGGCAGCAGCGAGACCATGCTCGGGAAGTTCGTCCGCGACAGCGGCACGCGCGACCGGGTCGTGGTCGCGACGAAGTTCTCGTTCTGCGCGGAGGGGGGCAACCCGAACGCCGGCGGCAACGGCCGCAAGAACGTGATGCGCGCGGTCGAGGGATCGCTGCGGCGCCTGGGGCTGGACCACATCGACCTGTACCTGCTCCACGCGTGGGACCGGTTCACCCCGGCCGAGGAGGTGATGCGCACGCTCGACGACCTGGTGTCGTCCGGGAAGGTGCGCCACGTCGGCCTGTCGAACGTGCCGGCCTGGTACGCCGCCCGCGCCCAGGGGATCGCCGAGATGCGCGGGCACGAGCCCGTGTGCGCGCTCCAGCTCGAGTACTCGCTCGCCGAGCGCGGGGTGGAGCACGAGTTTGTCCCGATGTGCGCCCGGTTGGGGATGGGCATCATGGCGTGGTCGCCGCTGGCGGGAGGCCTGCTGTGCGGGAAGTACAGCGTGTCCAAGGGGAAGGTCGAGGGCGAGGGGCGCGTGAAGACGACCGCCGGGTCGGGCAACCCGGCGCTGGAGAAGGCCACGCCGCGCAACCTGCGGATCGCGGCCGAGGTGACCCGGGTGGCCGCCAAGATCGGCCGCACGCCGGCGCAGGTCGCGCTCAACTGGGTGGCCAACCGCCCCGGCGTCGCCTCGGCCCTGGTCGGCGCGACAAAACAGTCGCAGCTGCGCGACAACCTGCAGGCGCTGGAGTTCGACATCCCGCCGCGGATGCTCGCGCGCCTGGAGCGCGCGAGCGACCCGGGCATGCCGTACCCGTACTACTTCTTTGGCGCCGCGATGCAGGCGATGGTCAGCGGCGGCACGGTCATCGAGGAGAAGCCCCCGGGCTACTGGGGCCGGGCGGTCCCTCGCGCGCCCGCGCCTCCGGGGCCGGCCGGGGAGTAGGGGCGGCGCCGGCGCCGGCGCGCCCCGCTCACTCGTCCGCCGGGTCCTCGTCCTCCTCCATCGCCTGGATCAGCGACAGCGTCAGCGCCCGGCTGCGCAGGTCCACGTCGATCAGCTTGAACTCCATCTCGTCGCCGATCTGGAACACGTCCTCAAGCTTGTCGTGCCCGCCCTCCGACGCCTCGCCCACCGGCAGAAACCCCGAGACCTTGTCGGAGAGCCGCACCTCGGCGCGCTCCGGCGAGATGGCGGTGACCTTCCCGGTGACGATGTCTCCCAGGCGGTGGTCCTCGGCGTACCGGCTGAAGGCGTCGACCGACAGCTGTCGCACCCCGAGCAGGATCCGTTCCCGGGCGGAGTCGACCTCCAGCACGACGACGTCGATCCCCATCCCGGTCGTGTAGTTGCGGATCGCCTCCTCGCCGCTCACGGTGTCGGAGAGGTCGGTCAGCCGGACCAGCCCCTCCGGCCCGCCGGGCAGGTCGATGACCAGGCCGTACTCCATGACCGCCGAGACCGTCCCGGTGAGGACGCTCCCCTCGGGGTGGGCGGCCTCGAACTCCTCCCAGGGGTCGCCCTTGCACCGCTTGAGGCTGAGCGCGATGCGCCGCTTCTCCTTGTCGACGTCGATGATCATGACCTCGACCTCCTCGCCGACGCGCACGAGGTCGGCCGGGTGCAGCCCCCGGTTCACCCAGTCGAGCTCGGACACGTGCACGAGCCCGTCGACGCCCTGGCCGAGCGAGACGAACGCCCCGTAGTCGGCGATGTTCGAGATCTTCCCGGTGACGCGCTTGCCGGGCGTGTAGTTGCGCCCGATGTCCTCCCACGGGTCCTCCTGCAGCTGCTTGAGCCCCAGTGACATCCGCCGCTTGGACGGGTCGATCTCCAGGATCACGACCTCGACCTCGTCGTCGACGTTGACGACGTCGGTGACGTTGCGCACGCGCCGCCACGACAGGTCCGTCATGTGGAGCAGCCCGGAGACGCCGTCGCGGACCTCGACGAACGCACCGTAGTCGGTGGTGCTCAGCACCCTTCCGGTGATGCGCTGCCCGACGGAGTAGTCCTGGTCGATGCCCTCCCACGGGTCCTTCTCCAGCTGCTTCATCCCGAGCGCGATGCGCGCCCCCTCGCGGTCGACCTCCAGCACCTGGACGTCGACGGCGTCGCCGACGTTGACGACGTCGGAGACGCGGTTCACGTGCCGCCACGACAGGTTGGTCCGGTGGACCAGCCCGAACAGGTCCTCGCCGATGTCGACAAACGCACCGTAGTCGGTGATGTGGTTGACGGTGCCGTGGTAGATCTCGCCGGGTTGCACCCGGGCGACCGCCTCCCGCCGGGCCGGGTCCACCTCCCGGGCGGCGGGGCGCGACTCCCGGCCGCCGCCGCCGTCCGCGCCGCCGTCGGACTCGCCCTGCCAGCGCTCGGCGCGCTCATGCGGCTCGACGGTCGGCCAGTCGGTCTGCACTCCGCCCTCGTGCACGCGCCGGATCGGCGACAGCTGCACCCGCCGCTCCCGGGTGTCGATGCCGACGACGAGCGCCTCGATGTCCTCCCCGCTCTTGACGCGGTCGTGCTTCCAGTGCAGCTTCCGCGAGGAGACGATCCCCTCGAAGCCCTCCTCCAGCACGACGATGGTGCTGTCGCCCTTGGACGGGCGCGTGGTCTTGCCCCGCACCGACTGCCCTTGGGTGTAGTGCTCCTCGATGTTCTCCCAGGGGTCCGGCTCCATGCGCCTGAGCGACAGGCGCAACAGCCCCTCCACCGGGTCGGCGTCGACGACCTTCGCCTCGACCTCCTGGCCCTTCCTCAGCACCTCGGTCGGGTTCACGAACTCGCGCTTCCAGTCGATCTCGGTGCCGGGGATCGCGCCGCGGCGCCCGTCGCCGAGCGAGAGGATGGCGCCGCTGCCCGCCGCGAAGTGCGTGACATGCCCGCGCACGACCTGCCCCGGCGTGGCGCCGGCGCCAGTCGCGCCGATGCCGGCAGGCGCCGGCGCGGCGGGTGTGCGCGGTTGCGGGGCCGGCGGCAGGGCCGCCGCCGGCGGGGCGGACTGCGGGACGGGCTCCAGCGGCAACTCCGCGACCTCCACGGCCGGCGGCGCCTCCGCCGCCGGGGCGGGCTGCGGCCCCGCCGGCCCGGCCGCGCCCACCGGCAGCTCCGCGTCGCGCACCAGGTCCGCGTGCAGGCACAGCTTGTCGACCAGGCGGCTCCCGGGGAAGTTGACGATCACGACCTGGACACCCTCCTGGCGCGCCGCCCGCAGCGCCGGGATCAGGTCCGCGTCCGCCGACATCACGATTATCCGGTCGTAGGTCTTGCGCATCGCGTTCTGCACGATGTCGACCGCCATCATCACGTCGACCTCCTTCTCCTTGAAGTCCGGCTTGAAGTCGTCGTCGGACGGGGTGCCGTCCTTCGCCAGCACCCACCGCGGGACGAACCCGCGGAACTCCATCCGCCCCAGGCGGACGTCGAAGAAGGGCTTGCGGGCCAGCTGCCCGATCCAGTGGTTGTTCGGCGGGCTCTCGTTCCACGGCTGCCCGGACACCGGCAGCCGAAGCGTCGTCTGGTACGGCTTGCTGTCGTAGTACAGCGCCCGGATCAGCGTCTCCTCCGGCGCCGTGCACGAGTGCACCACCCGCTCGACATAGTCCGCGCTGTAGACCAGCCCCGAGTCGCGGACCAAGTGCCGCAAATAACCCCCGTCAACATAGGTCGCCGTTTTCATTGCACAACAGAAAAAGGAAAATTCGCGGCGATTCTAGCACGCGGCCCTTTCGGGGGATCGCGCGCCGCGTGCGCCGCACCGGGCGGGCCTGCGCCGCGGGCGGCGTACAATCGCGGCCGGTGCGCGCGGCCCCGGCCGGGCCGGGGGCGCGCGCCGCGAGGAGGGTCGGGCACCGATGAAGATCACCGGCATCGCCGTCTACCGGAAGGGCCTCAGGTACCGCGGCGGCGCGTACGCCTGGGGGCGGGGCAACACGATCGAGACCGGGCACTCGACCGTGGTCGTGGTCGGCACCGACGCCGGGATCTCGGGCGCCGGGGAGTTCTGCCCGTGCGGCGACAACTACATGGAGGCGCACCGCGAGGGGGCCGAGGCGGCGGCGCGCCTGCTCGCCCCGGCGCTGCTCGGCGAGGACCCGCGCCAGGTCGCGCGGGTCGGCGCGGTGATGGACCGCGCGATCCTGGGGCACGGCCACGCGAAGGCGCCGTTCGACGCCGCGTGTTGGGACATCTTGGGCAAGGCGCTCGGCCAGCCGGTGTGGATGCTGCTCGGCGGCCGGCTCACCGACGGCGCGCCGATGTACCGGGTGGCGCCGCAGAAGTCCCCGGAAGAGATGGCGCGCGAGCTCGGCGAGTGGCGCCGCCAGGGCTACCGCCAGTTCCAGGTCAAGGTGGGCGCCGACTGGCGGGCGGACATCGACCGGCTGGGGGCGACGGTCCCGCTGTTGCGGGCGGGCGAGGTCGCGCTCGCCGACGCGAACCAGGGGTGGCTGGTCGACGAGGCCGTCCGGGTGGTGCGCGCGACCCGGGAGCTCGACTACATCCTGGAGCAGCCGTGCCGCACCTACGAGGAGTGCCTGCAGGTCCGCCGCGTGGCGGACCGGCCGATGAAGCTCGACGAGTGCGTCACCGGCCTCGGCATGGCGGCGCGCATCGCCGCGGATCGCTCCGCCGAGGTGGTGTGCCTGAAGATCTCGAACCTCGGCGGGCTCTCCAAGGCGCGGCTGGTGCGCGACTTCCTGGTCGACCGCCGGGTCAAGGTCGTGAGCGAGGACACGTGGGGCGGCGAGGTCGCCAGCGCCGCGGTCGCGCACTTCGCGGCATCGACGCCGGAGGAGTTCCTGCAGAACACGACGGACCTGCACAACTACCACAAGGACAGCACCGGGCGCCCGGCGCCGCCGACCCGGGACGGGAGGCTGTTCGCCCCGGACGCGCCGGGGCTCGGGGTCGAGCCGGACCTCGGCTCGCTCGGCGATCCGGTCGCGGTGTACGGGAAGCCGTGACCGGGGCGCCCGTCTCCCCCGGCCGCGCCGGGACCCGGCCGTGAAGGGCCGGACCCGGCGCGCGCGCCGCCCTTGGTCCCGGGGGACGTCCGCGGCGGGGACCGCCGCGGGGGACCCCCAGGCGGAGATCCGCTCCCTGATGCGCGCGGTCGAGGGGGGCCATGCCCAAGGGGTGCGGCGCATGCTCGGCCGGGGGATCCCCGTCGACGCGAGCCTGGAGGACGGCGTGACGCCGCTGATGGTCGCGGTGTTCGCCGGGCGCGCGGAGATGGTGCGCGCGCTACTGGAGGCCGGGGCGGACGTCGCCGCCAAGCGCGCGCGCGGCGGCGACACGGCGCTGCACCTCGCGGCGCAGGCCGACCGGCCGGACCTGGCGGCGATGCTGCTGGAGGCCGGGGCGCCCCTGGAGGAGAGGGGACGGCTCGGCGAGACCCCGTTCTGCGCCGCGGCGGCGCGCGGGTCCGCCGCGACGGCCAAGGCGCTGGCCAAGGCCGGGGCGGACGTGAACGCCGGGGACGCAGACGGGGAGACCCCCCTGATGAAGAGTGTCGGCCGGTGGCAACCGGGAATGGCGCAGCTCCTGCTCGACGCCGGGGCCGACGTGAACGCGCGCGACGCGTCCGGCTGGACGGCGCTGCACCATGTCACCCTGAACAAGTGCGAGGACGAGGCGGAGCTGCTGATCCGCGCCGGGGCAAGCCTGCGCGCTGGCAACCGCCAGGCCGGCACCCCGCTGATGGCGGCGGTGAGGCGGGGACAGTACGAAATCGCCCGGCTTTTTCTCCGGGTCGGGGCGGACCCGGAGACGTCCATGGTGACGGACGGAGAGGAGTTCATCACGGGGCGGGACGCCCCCGGGGATCCCGGCGGCGTGGCGCCGGCGCTTGAGGAGAGACTGCGCCGCCCCTCGGACATCACCGCCATGGCGGTGACCGTGTACTCGGACGACACGGGCTTCGCCACCCTGCTGTGGGAGTTCCGGGCGGACGTGAACCAGGCGTTCTCGGACGGGCTGACCAACCTGATGGTCGCGGCCCGACTGGGGTCCGAGGATATGACGGAGACGCTGCTGCGGATGCGGGCGGACCCGAACGCCAGGGAGCCGGGCGGGCAGACCCCGCTGGGGATCGCGACGGCGCACGGCCACGCGGAGGTCGCGCGAATGCTGCGCGCGGAAGGCGCCAAGTGAGGTCGCCGCGGCGCCCGCGCGCGCCAAGGCGGGACCGGTGAAGTTCGGCGTGCAGCTGTCGGCGTACTATCCCGACAAGGCGTACGGGGGCGCGCGCCTCTACGCCGACATGCTGGAGCAGGCGGTCCTCTGCGACCGGCTCGGCTACGACTCCGTGTCGGTCACGGAGCACCACCTGGTCAACATCCTGCTGATGCCGGCGCCGCTGCTGTTCGCGACGCGGATCGCCGCCGCCACCCGCCGCGTCGGGATCATGACGTCGGTCGTCGTGCTCCCGCTCCATGACATGCGCGTCCTCGCCGGGGAGGTGGTCGTGGCCGACATCCTCACCGAGGGGCGACTCCTGCTCGGCGTCGGCCGCGGGGCGTTCGGCTACGAGATGGGACGGATGGGCGTCCCGCTCGACACCAGCCGCGAGCGCTTCGACGAGTCGCTGGATGTGCTGCTCGCGCTGCTCGCGCGCGAGGAGGTCTCCTGGGACGGCAAACACTACCGGTTCGATCCGCTGACCGTGATGCCGCGCCCGGCGCGGGAGGGCGGCCCGCCCGTCATGGTCGCCGCGCTCGCCCCGGAGGCGATCCGACACTGCGCGCGCCGCGGGTTCCACGTCCAGACGACGCCGCTCGCCGGGGACCACCGGTTGCTGCTCGACCAGGCCGCCGCGTTCCGTCTCGGCAAGTCCGAGCAGGACGGCGACGACGCCAAAGAGGTCACGCTGTCGCTGTCGCGCGTGGGGTTTGTCGCGCGCGACGGCGCGGACCGGCGTGCGAAGGTGGAGGCCGCGCACGACTACTACCGCCGGTTCGACAACGTGTTCACCGGGCCTGGCATCGTGGACAGCGGGATGATCCGGCCGCTGCCGCGCGCGCAGTCGGCCGGCGAGCTGGCCGAGAGCCTGCTGGTGTGCACCGCGACGGAGATGGTCGACAGGCTCGGACCCTACGCGGAGGCCGGGATCGACCGGGTGATCCTCAACGTCAACTTCGGCGCGAGCCAGGCCGAGACGCTTGAGTCGATCAGCCGCTTTGCCGAGGAGGTGATGCCGCACTTCGCGTCGACTCCCCGCGGCGACGGCGGCGAGGAGGACCGGGGATGAGCGCGGTGGAGTGCGACTACACGATCGAGGGGTCCGGGCCGCCGCTGTTCCTGGTGCACGGGGTCGGCGCCACGCGCGACGCGTGGCGGCTCGTCACGCCCGCGCTGCGCACACGCCTCACGGTCGTCGCGCACGACCTGCGC
>CAZZIL010000546.1:0-3753 GCA_964654265.1 uncultured Gammaproteobacteria bacterium
CGCAACAGCCGAGCTTCGGGTTGGGGAACGCCTCCCCGGGATTGGCGACGCGCTGCTCCGCGTCGTGGACGAACACATGCGACAGGCCGACCAGCCGGATCGGCACGGCGCCTTCCCGCACCTGCTCGGTCCACTCGTGCAGGTCCCACCCGTTGGCCTTGTCCTCCCCGAAGGGCTCCATGTTCTCCAGCATCAGGTTGGCGAGCATGTGCAGCCAGTCCTGCCGGTTGAGCCGGTTGCCGCCCGGCTTGAGCGCGCGCACCAGCCTCTCCACCGTCTCCTCCAGCTGGCGCATGGACTTGCGCCTCTGCTCGATGTGGCTGGCCGACCCGACGTACTTGGTCTCGGCCACCACGGCCTTGAGCGCCGGCTGTCCGTTGTCCACGCACGGCGCGAGCGCCAGGATGTCGGCGATCTGCTCCTCCGCCTGGCCGAACCACGCCGCGCAGTCGTCGAGGAAGTACCACCCGATGTGGGGGGAGCCCAGCGCGCGCCGGGTCCGCTCCATGCCGAGGACCATCCCGATCAGCTCCAGCGCGTAGCGCGAGTGGCGCGCCGCGCGCATCACCACCTGCCCGGACAGGCCCGTCGCCCGGTCGATCAGGAGCCTGGCGATCCGCTCCCGGTCCTCCTTGCCGAGCCCTCCGTCCAGGTCCCGCAGCCTCTGCTCCAGAAGGGAGCGCAGCACCTTGGGCTCCCGGGTGGTCGACACGATCACGTTGCGGTTGGTGTCCCGCTTGCGGACGTGCCGGACGATCTGGATGTCCTGTCGCTCCAGCAGGCGCCGGTCCACCAGCTCGTCGTAGTTCACGACCCAGTGGCCGAGCCGGTGCACCTGCTCGAACTGCCCGCCGACCCGCCTGTCTCCGAAGTCGATCTCGCGCGCGGGAAGCATGTCCGCGCGCCCGTCGTAGTCGCGGTCCAGCGCCTGGTGCAATGCGTTGATGTAGGCCTGCCCGGCCGCCGGCTGCGCCGGTGACGCCAGGTAGACCGACGTCGCCGTGTCGCCGCCGCCCACCGGGCGCCTTCTCAGCCGGTGCAGCGGGACGTGCCCGTCAAGCCCGGTCGGGCGCACCGGCGGCGCCGGTTTCCACTTCACCCGCGCGTTGCGCGCGATCACGTCCTGCAAGAACACCAGGTCCGCCGGGTTCTTCGCCATGAACCCGGTGTCGACAAAGCCCACCCGCAGGCGCGCGAGGAAGTTGAGCGCGGCCTCGCTTGAGAGCATCAGCCCGGCGCCGTCCAGGATCGCCGCGTTCTGCTGCTCGTAGATCTGTCGCATCACCCCGGGATCGGTGTGCACCAGCAGCAGGTCGCACTGGAGGTCGTCCTCCTCCTCGATCTGCCCGGCGAGCCGGTCCGCGATCGCCCTTGGCAGCCCCTTGGCCTGCGCGTTGTACAGCACCGCCGAGAAGTTGAACTTCTCGTGCGGCAACAGGTCCAGGTACAGCTTGGTCACGTCGGCGAAGCACTCGGCCGCACCGCGCGAATCGGCGTTGGAGAACCCGTCCTCCAGCCCGTGCGGGGACACCAAGGGCGACTCGGCGAGCGAGTAGCCGCCGAGCGACTGCTCCGCCGCGAGCAGCTCCGGCTCCCCGCGCTGGCCGATCCCGAGGCACACCTCGGGGTAGTACGTCGCCGTCAGCTCCCGCTGCCGCCAGTCGAAGTACTGGTGCCCGACAAAGGCGGTCCCCAGGATGTCGTCGACGATCACCCGGAAGCGCCGCGCCTTGGCCGCGAGCTCCGCCATGCGCAGCGGCTGCCACGGCGTGACGATCGCCGCGGCCGGGCCGCCCTCGACGCTGACCACCCCGATCCGGAGCAGCGGCTCGGTCAGCGTCTTGCGCGCGAGGTCGCTGGGGGCCTTCTCCGCGAGCGCCGCCAGCAGCTCTCGGTAGGCCTCGGCCTGCGAGAGCAGGTGGGGCGACGCCAGCCCTTGTCCGGAAGGGTGGCGCCAGTCGCGCACCGCCTCGGTGTACTCCTTCGCGAACGTCTCCATGAGCGTTCGCAGCTCCGCGGCGACGGCGGCGGGGAGGATGCCCCGCTCCCTCAGGCCGTCCAGCGCCGCCATGAAGCCGTCGTGGATGTCGGCCTCCCCCGCCACCAGGATGCCGTCGCTGCCTCCCGCGGCGTCGAGCACCGTGTTGCGGTCGTCCAGGTCGACGTGCTGGACGTCCCCCTTGGAGTTCGCCGTCTGCGTCGCGACCTTCCCGGTGGCGAGCAGCGCGCGCTCGCCGCCGAAGTTCGCGACGGTCTCGAGGTCGCGGGGAAGCCCCACCGGGATCGACGCGGGCGGGAGCTCCCAGAAGAAGATCGCCTTCTCCCGCCGGGCGCCGGCGCGCAACTCCACCTCGAACTTGAGCTGGCGCGCCGCCCGGCTCGTCGATGTGTTCGGCTCCAGCACGTCCTCCTGCTGAAGGAAGAACACCCCGATGTCCGCCAGGTCGAACTCGACCCGGCCGTCGAACAGCCCCTGGAGGCCGTGGTGGCGCTGCGCGAAGTGCGCCATCAGCCCCGTGTTCTTCCGCTCCCAGAACATTTTCTGGCCGGTGCCCACGCGCGGGATCGACACCCTCAGGACGGGGCTCCCGCCCGAGTCGCCAACGGCGTCGGTGTGGACCTGCAGGCGCTCCAGCGCGCACACCACCCCCTCCATGAAGTCGGCGTGCACCTGCTGCCCCCTGAACAGGTAACGCTCCCATTTCGCGTACAGCCTGGGGTCGTGGGTGGCCATCGTCTCCTTGTGGCGCTCGAAGAAGTCGAACGCCTCCCTGGGCGCCTTCGCCGGGAGTTTCCTCGTGTGCGCGGAGAGGAACTCCCCGTCCTCGGGATCGAGGCGCTCGGGGAAGTTGTCGGCGAAGAACCGGCGGGTCTGCTCCAGCAGAGTGAGCCCCTCCTTGCGCACGCCGTCGAAGATCGGGTGGATCCGGGCCCAGTCAAGCCGGACAAGCTCCTCCTGCTCCGCGGACCAGGAGCCGCGGGACAGGTCCGCGGAGAGGAAACGCTCGATCACCGCCTCCTCCTCGTCCGAGAGCGCCTCCGCCTCCCGGTCCGCCCTCAGCTCCTCGAAGTTCTCCCGCACCTGGTCGTTGATGCGCTCGCCGTTCTGGTTCTCCAGCACGAGGCAGGGGCGGACGTTCCGTTCCAGCTCGCGGATGCGCCTCTCCCACTTCCCGGGATCCCGGCGGCTGCGCTCCGGGATCTTCTCGAAATCCCCCGAGTTGCGCGGCAGCCGAAGCGCGGGGAGCGCCTCGTCGAGCGCGTCGATGACGCGCCTGCCCTTGTCGACCAGGCTGGCGACGGAAAGGGCGTAGTCGGCGAGCATCCCGATGGTGCGCGAGACGTCGGCGGCGGCGACCACCCGGAACGCGGCGGCGACGGTCTCCCGCTGCTCGTCCGACAGCGACATCCCGGCGCAGGCGATCCAGTCGTCGTGCCGCTCCCTCAGGCGGTCCGTCTCGATCCGCGGCAGCGTCTCCAGGGTCTTTCCGATCCGCTGCATCTCGTCGTTGTCCACCGCGAACAGGATGCTTTTCTTGATCGGCTTGTTGCGCTTGTGCGCCGCCGACTCGCCGCTGGGGATCTCGATGTCGAACCGTTCCTTGAGGGTCGCGTCGGCGCCGACGGCGTCCGCGATCGCTTGCACGAGCCGGCCGTCCATCCCGAGGATGATGCACCGCATGGGCGCGCCGCCGTCCTCCCGCATGCTTGCGAGATGGCGCGCCCATGCGGTGCATCATCCTCGGGATGGAC
>CAZZIL010000547.1:0-5687 GCA_964654265.1 uncultured Gammaproteobacteria bacterium
CAACCTCCCGCACCGCACCCTCCAGCGGGTTCGCCGACAGCAAGAGGTCGGGCCCCAGGGTGACGTTGACTGTGACCTGTCGCTTCATCGTTTTTCCTCCACGATGGTTTACGTGTTGCCGGAGAGGACGCAAGTCCCCCCGGGCCCCTTCGGCGCGAGGCGTGTCCCGCCTTCTCTGCACTGGATTCAGCCATAACTCAGGGTGCCCCGCCGGGCACCCGGAACACGCCGCCGGGGATCCGCCGATGGCGGGAAAGGCGTCCCGCCGGGCATGCGCGAGAACGTCACGCGCTGACGGGCTTGCGCACCCCGTTCCCGAGCAGGGCGAAAGCCACGGGCGCGACCGTCCCGAGCACGGCGGCCACCACCAGGATCGAGACCCACCCGGCCGAGAACAGCGCCCACCCCACAAACATCGACGCCACGAAGTTGACCGTGTAGATCGCGCACTCGTTGACGGCCTGTGGGGCGGCGCCCTGCCCGGCGGGCGCGGAGGCGAACACCATCTTGGTCCCGCCGAGGAAGGTGAAGTTCCACCCGACCCCGAGCAGCGTCAGCGCGACGTGGAAGGCGTGGACGCTTGACGAGACGAACAGGATGGCGAGACAGGCGGCGAAGAGGGCGAACCCGGCGTGGACCACCCGGGCCGGGCCGAGGCGGTCGATCAGGATCCCGGAGAACAGGAACGGGACGAACATCCCGAGGTAGTGGTTGCGCATCACGGCGGCGGCGGTCCCGATGGAGTGCCCGTGGTCCTCGGTCAGCGTGAGCGGGGTGGCGTGCATGACCAGGATCATCAGCGCGTACCCGGCCGTGGAGGCGATCGCGCCCCTCAGGAACGGCCGGTGCCGGAGCAGGTCGCGCGCCGCGCGCGCCATCTCGCCGGGGCCGGCGTGGCGGCCGTCGGCCGCCGGCGGCGCGAACCGGGTCGCCAGGCACACGCCGGCCGCGAGTGCGCCGAGGGCGACGAGCGAGAGGCCGAGCGCCAGGTGGACGTGCAGCCCGGCCGCCTCCCCGACAAACTCGGGGACGTGCGGCCCGACGCTCGCGGCGAGGATCCCGCCGCACAGGACGACCGACGCCGCGCGCCCATGCAGCCGCTCGGGGACCATCTCCAGCGCGGCGAACCTCAGGTAGCCGACCGACGCGGTGATCAGGCCGATCATGAGCCCGGCGCCCACCACCGCGGCGAAGCTCCCGAGCTGGTGGCTCAGGATGCACAGCAGGCCCGCGCCGACCGCGCCGAGGCCCCCGGTCACGAAGCCCGCCCGGCGTCCGCGCCGCGCCATGAGCATCGACAGCGGGACCGCGACGAGCGCCGCGCTCGCGACGTAGGCGGAGATCGGCAGCGTGCTCAGCTTCGGGTCCGGCGCGTGCTCAAGTCCGATGATCCCGCCGAGCAGGAGGAACCCGAAGACGGAGCCCATCATCAGCGCCTGCAGGCACCCCATGAGCCCGATCGCCGCCCAGGGGACCGCCTCGCGCGGCCGGCCTGTCCCGCTCCCCACGTCAGGGGTCCCCGACGGCCGCGAGCAGGGTGGCGTTGCCGCCCGAGACGGTCGTGTCGACGCAGACGTGGCGCTCGACCTGGTAGCGGTCCGGGCGGCCGGGCTCGCAGACCAGCGGGACCAGCGCCCCGTCGCGGATGGCGAGCGCCTTGCGCTGCTCCCTCAGGGTCGCCTCGTCGGCGAAGCTGGCGACGGCGCCGATGCCGCCGAGCCCGGCGAGCGTGCCGGGCGGGGGCGTCCCGTCGACGGCGGCGAGCGGCAGCGGGTCCCCGCCCAGGCGGTCGGCGAGCGCCTCGGCCCCGGGGATCGCCACGACCGCCGCGTTGCCGGCGAGCAGCGCCTCAAGCGCCTGGAGCCGGGCGGACCCGGGGTCCGGCCCCAGGCACAGCACGGTCCCCCGCGGCCGGAAGGTGAGGCGGTTCGACTCGCCGACGGGCCCCTCGCACTCCGTCTCCCCGGGGGGCTCGGCGAGCGCGTCGCCCGGCAGGCCGGACCGCTCCAGGAGGACGGCCCGCCGGTCCGCGCGCTCGCCCCACGGCCCGGGGTCGAGCCCGTCGATCGCCCGCTGCAGGGTGGCCGGGTCGATCGCGCGACCCGCCGCCCCCGCCTTGGCGCCGGGGCGCCGCACCCGGCAGAACGCGTCGAGGTAGCGCGGCCCGCCGGCCTTCGGCCCGGTCCCGCTCAGCCCCTCGCCGCCGAACGGCTGCGAGCCGACCACGGCGCCGATCTGGTTGCGGTTCACGTAGATGTTCCCGGCGCGCACCCGCCGGGCGACGCGCGCGACGCGCCCGTCGATGCGGGTGTGCAGCCCGAACGTGAGGCCGTGCCCGCCGGCGTTGACCGCGTCGATCACCCCGTCAAGGTCGCCGGCCCCGAACGTCGCCACGTGGAGCACCGGCCCGAACACCTCGCGGCCGACCTCGCGGATGTCGTCGACCCGGAAGAGCGCCGGCGCGACAAACAGCCCCGGCCCTTCCGGGGCGCGCGCCCGGCGGACGAGCCGGCCTTGCGCCTCCAGCCGGGAGCAGTGGGCGTCGATCGTCGCGCGCGCGTCGGCGTCGATGACGGGACCCACGTCGGTCGACACCAGCCACGGGTCGCCGACGACCAGCTCGTCGATCGCGCCGGCGAGCATTTCGAGGAACGGCCCGGCGATGTCCTGTTGCAGGCAGAGGACGCGCAGGGCCGAGCAGCGCTGCCCGGCGCTTCGGAACGCGGACGTGACGATGTCGCGCACCGCCTGCTCCGGCAGCGCGGTCGAGTCGACCACCGCCGCGTTGACGCCGCCGGTCTCGGCGACCAGCGGCGCGTGCGGCGCGGCCCCGGCCGCGAGCGCCCGGTTGATGCGCCGCGCGGTCCCGGTCGACCCGGTGAACGCCACGCCGGCGATGCGCGGGTCGGAGACGAGCCGCTCCCCGGTGCGCGGGCCGTCCCCCGGCAGCAGCTGGAGCGCCCGCGGCGGGACGCCCGCCTCGCGCAGCAGCGCGGTCGCGCGCGCCGCCATCAGCGGCGTCTGCTCCGCCGGCTTGGCGACCACGGCGTTGCCGGCGGCGAGCGCCGCCGCGACCTGCCCGGTGAAGATCGCCAGCGGGAAGTTCCACGGCGACACGCAGGCGAACACCCCGGCGGCCTCCCGGCCGGGGCGGCGCCGCGCCTCGCACGCGTAGTGGCGCAGGAAGTCGACCGCCTCGCGCACCTCGCCGACGGCGTCGTCGAGCGTCTTCCCGGCCTCGCGGGCCGCGAGCGCGAACAGCTCGGCGGCGTGCCCCTCGTAGAGGTCCGCCGCGCGCTCAAGGGTCTCGGCGCGCCGCCCGGCCGGGACCGACGACCAGTCGCGGAACCCCTGGCCGGCCCGTCCGACCGCCCGGTCGGCGTCCTCCGCGCTTGCGTGGCGCGCGCGCCCGACCTCGTCGGCCGGGTCGGCCGGGTTGCGCACCGGGATGTCCCCGTGCGCCGCGCCCGCCGGCGTCGCGCCGTCGCCGTCCGGGTCCGCCCGCCACTGCCGGGCGCGGTGCGCCTCCCGCGCGGCGTCGATCTCCGCGAGTTGCGGCGGGTCGGTGAGGTCCCAACCCCTCGCGCCGCGGCGGCCGGCGTGCAGGGACAGGGGCGACGCCACCGGGCACGGTGCCAGGAAGTCGGGCCGCCCGGCCGGGTCGGCCGCGAGCGACTCCGGCGGCACGGACGGGTCCACCAGCTGGTGGACGAACGAGCTGTTGGCGCCGTTCTCCAGCAGCCGGCGCACCAGGTACGCCAGCAGGTCGCGGTGCGTCCCGACCGGGGCGTAGACGCGGCAGCGCACCCCGGTGCGCCCGGCGAGCGCCTGGTGCAGCGCCTCGCCCATCCCGTGGAGCCGCTGCATCTCGAACGAGCCGTCGGCGCGCGCGCCGTCGCGCACGCCGGCCATGCGCAGCACCGCGACCGCGGTGTGGGCGTTGTGCGTCGCGAACTGCGGGCGCACCCGGTCGCGCATGTCGAGCAGCCGACGGGCGCACGCCAGGTACGACACGTCCGTGCGCGACTTGCGGGTGAACACCGGGAACCCGTCGAGGCCCCGCTCCTGGGCGCGCTTGATCTCGGTGTCCCAGTAGGCGCCCTTGACCAGCCGCACCGCGAGGCGGCGCCCGTGGCGCCGCGACAGCTCGCCGATCCAGTCGATGACGTGCGCCGCCCGCAGCCCGTAGGCCTGCACGACGGCGCCGAGGCCGTCCCACCCGTCGAGGGCCGGGTCCGACGCGAGCGCCTCGAGGACGTCGAGCGAGAGGTCAAGGCGGTCCGCCTCCTCGGCGTCGACGGTGAGGCCGATGCCCGCGCCCTTCGCGAGCAGCGCCAGCTCGCGCACGCGCCCGGCCAGCTCCGGGAGCGCCCGGTCGCGCTGCCGCGCCTCGTGGCGCGGGTGCAGCGCCGAGAGCTTCACCGAGATGCCGGGGCGCGCGTGCGTGCCGCCGTCGCCCGGCCCGATCCGCCGGATGGAGTCGGCGTACGCCCGGAAGTGGGCCTGCGCGTCCGCCCGGGTGACGGCGCCCTCGCCGAGCATGTCGTAGGAGTGGGTGCACCCCATCGCCTCGCCGTCCACGGCGCGCGCGAGCGCCTCGCCCATGTCGCGGCCGAGGACGAAGTGGCCGCCGAGCAGGCGGATCGCCCGCGCGACCGCCGTGCGGATCACCGGCTCGCCCGTGCGCCGCACGATGCGCCGCAGGGTGCGCGCGATCCCGCCGCGCTGCTCCTCGGTGAGCACCCGCCCGGTGAGCATCAGCGCCCAGGTGGAGGCGTTCACCATCGGCGACGACGAGTGGCCGAGGTGGTTGCGCCAGTCGCGGTCGCCGAGCTTGTCGCCGATCAGCTCGCGCACCGTCGGCACGTCCGGGACGCGCAGCAGCGCCTCGGCCAGGCACATGAACGCGACCCCCTCCCCGGTCGAGAGGCCGTACTCGTCCAGGAAGCTCTCCATCAGGGTGGGCGGCGCCGACGCGCGGATGTCGCGCACCAGCCCGGCCGCGTCCGCGGAGATCGCCCGACGCTCCGCCGGGCCGAGCCCGGCGTCCTCCGCGAGCCGCGCCGCGATCGCGGCCTCGTCGCCGAGCAGCCCGTCGCGCACGCGGCGGCGCAGCTCCCCCAGGCGCCCGCCCGGCACGGAGGCCGCGGCCCGCCCGGCCGGGGCGCCGCCGTCGCGCGGCCCGGCCACCGCGGTCACACCTCGGTCAGCCCGCCGCGCTCCGAGACGATCGCGCACCGGATCGGCTTGTCGTCGCGCAGCGCGCCCACGCACTCCCGGTAGGCGCGCAGCTGCTCGCGGTATTTCCGGAGGTTGGCGCCGACGTTCCCGGTCTTGAAGTCGAGGATCCACATCTCGTCGCCGAGCTCGACCAGGCAGTCGATGCGGTGCGTGGCGCCGTCGGCGCCGAGCACCGACACCTCGCACGCCCGGTTGACCGCGGCGCCGGGCGCGAAGAACTTGCGCAGCGCGGGGGCGCCGAAGACCTTCCCGGTCAGCTCCCACATCTCGCCGAAGCGCGCGTCGTCGGTCGCGGCCGCCTTGGCCGCCACCGCCGGGTCGTCGATCCCGATGATGCGCAGCGCCATCAGCGAGTGGAACAGGCTGCCGCGCCGCTCCTGCGCGGTGGTGATGTCGATCCCCGGCTCGCCGACCGGCCCGGGGCGCGCGGGCTCCCCGGCCCCCCG
>CAZZIL010000548.1:0-1603 GCA_964654265.1 uncultured Gammaproteobacteria bacterium
GCGCATGCCGCGCTTCCCGGGCATGCGCAGTAGGCGGCCGAGAGCGGGAGCAGAGACGCCTGTCGGCGTGCGGTCCACCATGACTATTCGAGACGCACCGTCAGGAACGGCAGCCCGCCAGAATGCAACACGACGTCGCCGGACGACCCCGACCCGGCAGCGCGGCGCGCAAACAACGGCAGCACGCCGTCCACGCCGAACACGCAACGCTCGCCGCCGCCAACGTCGCAGCCCGCGCCGTCCGCCGCCCCCGCCGGCGCCACCTCGACGCCCGGCAAGGAGACCGAGACGGAAATGGGGGGGACTGTCTCGCCGGGGAGGAGCGGTCGGGAGAGCGAGAGCGTGACCATGGGGTCTGGCGACCAGCGGTAGTTGGTCGGGAGCAGGAGTCCGGTCTCGGCGGCGGGGATTGCGAGGACGGCGGGCGCGGGGTCGGGGCTTCGCTTCCCCTCACGGGCTATGCCCGATGACCCCGCGCCGATCGAAGAAGAGCGTGGCGCGCACTGAGTCACTGGAACGGCCCGCGGGGACCTCGAGGCTCACCTGGATGAGCGCCTCCCGCGACCGATGCCGGGACGGCGGCCACGTCGGTGAGACACGGTCTGTGGCCGCGAATTCCGCCGCACACGTCCCCCCCGACAACGCGGTGTCGGAGAATGAGGGAGCCGGTGTCAGGCGGACGTCAGGCCGCCATCGGCGCAAGTGTGCACGATCTCCATCCCGACGAGCGGACCCAACACGGCCGCGCGACCACGTCCCGTCCAACGGCCACGGTGTCCCGCATCGGGGCACACACGGCAAACAACGGTCCCGTCATCTCGTGGGGGAGGGCTGGCGAAGCGACGGGTCGCGGGGCCGCACCACCACTCCCCCAAAACTCCCGCGCGGGCGTTCGAGAACAAGCCCCCCGGACGAGGAGACACACGGCAAGGCCCGGTCATCGCCCGTCCCGACGCTTGAACCCCCGTTTCCTAGAGTGCGGTCACCTTGACGGGCAGGTCAAGAGGCCGGCGCGCCTCCCGAGTGCCCACCAGTCAACGCGTGCTCCGCGATGTAGGTGCAAAGAGACGGGATTCCAGGTGTCCAGAGCGCATGGTCATCCGTCTGCCAGACGAGTCCCACGGCAAACAGCTCCTGAAGGATGTCATGCGTGGTCCGGTCCCCAACCAGAAACGGCATCAGCGCCCTCTCCAGCTCTGTCCCCGGCAGCACACCATCGCGGCCGATGGCGTGGAACGCCCTCGATACCGCGACCGCCTCGCGCAGTATTCTTCGGTTGTTGACCTCCAGTAGGCGGTCCGCATACAACTCGTTCCGTCCCCTGTTCGCCGCGAGCACACCAGCCTGGGCATCCTTCAGCCCAATGTGGGCCGCGTCCGGGTCGCGCGCAATGGCGGCGTCCCACGACTGCTCGCCCACCAACTGGATGAAGTACGGATAGCCTTGGCTCTCCGCCACCAGAAACTCCAGCGCATCCGGGGAGAACGGCATCCCCTCCCTCTCCGTCGGGATCGACAGCGCATCCCGGGTGGCATCCTTGGACTCCAGCCGCCCAATCCTCAGCCGCCGCGCGCGCTCCACGAAACTGGCATCGGCGCGGGAG
>CAZZIL010000549.1:0-8512 GCA_964654265.1 uncultured Gammaproteobacteria bacterium
CGTGGGCTCGGAGCTGTTTATAAGAGTCAGGACCAGGGCGCTAGCCACCCCCATGATCGCGTCCATCTCCGGACCGGCCTTCGCCTCGGCGAACACCGCGACCTCGCACTCCACGGCGCACTCCGCCTCCAGCAGGCGGAACTCGACCTCCACGCCATCGATCCCGATCGGGTGGCACAACGGGACGATGTCGGCGGTGCGCTTTGTCGCGCCGATCGCGGCGACCCGCGCCACGGCGAGCACGGCACCCTTCTCTAGCCGCCCCTCCCGGATCTTCCCGAGTGTGTCCGGTGACATCGCGATGCGCCCGCAGGCCCGCGCGTGACGCTTGGTTGCGCCCTTCCCGGAAACGCCGACCATCCTCACCCGGCCCTCCGCGTCAACGTGCGTCAGTTCGCCCATGCTCTCAAAACGTTCATCATGTGCCAATCCATCTTACCATCTTGACAGCTGCCATGGCGCCACTCCTCACACTTCCCTCTGCTCAGTAACGGATCTGACACCATGCTCTGGCGATGGTGCAGAGCGCCCGCGCCGCTGACGTGTGGGAGCTTTCGCGAACCATTGACGCATCCACCGTACCGATCGCCCTGCATTTCCCCTGAAGCCCCGAGGCATGCGCGCTCTGCGCCCAAGCCTTCGGACAATAGGGGACTTTGGTGCGGAGGGGTGCTCACCGCCTCCCACCCACTCCCCCGTGGCCAACCAGATTTCGTAGTAGAACAACCACTCCGCCGCCCAAGGCAACACAGTGTCGACAAGCCGAAGCTGCGGGGACCACTCGGCCTTCTTGGGGTGCCAAAGACAAAGAGGAGCTGACTTCAGGGTGGCACCTCTCGAAGGATAGAGATGGGGTGGCTCTTCGCCATTCCGCGTGACGAGTGGGGGTGATTCCACATAGACCACCGGCGGTCTCCTCCACGATCTATGGGCCACCATGCGCACCTGGTATCGATTACTGAGCGCAGTTGGCCGGAGTCGCCCGATCCAAATCAGCATGCGTCCCCGATCAACGAAGCGGAGCGAGGAATCAGGTTGGGCCCAACGCAGACAAGCTCCCTGTTGGGCAAATGTCAGTGTTCTCATTCGCGCTCCTTCTTTCCGTAAAATGTGTGCGGCGGGATCGGGCGGGCCTGAGCAGAGCTGCCGCTCAGTGCTCCGGTCGCCACCACAAAGCCGGGTCGCGACGCGTGCATGACTTCACCGTACCGCTTGACGGCACTCGTGGCTATGTGTTCTCCAACCCACGGTTTCAGTGCTGGTACTATTTCCGGTATCCTCGCCTTTGACAGCTGCTCAAGATGCAGTCTAGCTGCTTGGATCCAGCGATGGAAGATCACCACCTTTCTGGGCGACTCTTTCCATTTGTCAGCGAAATTTTCACCCGGGTTCACTGGATTCAGCACAGCGGGTGATCCTGACCCGTCGCACGTAATGAGTTCCGGCATTCGCTTCAACAAGTGGTGTAGCGTCTCTAGGATCGAATCGCGGTTGAGCCCACTCTCAGTATAGGCGCGAGCCGCCAAGGTGGTTATGATGATCGAAATCGGAGCATCCCCATCCCCATCGCAGTACAAGTCTCTGTGGCGCTTGAGAAGACGCACGGCTAGGTGCAGGGCTGTTCTTGTCGTTCGATCGGATGACGGCGGCGGTGCCTCCACTTCACCGCGGAACCGACTACCTTGCCTGTCGACTGCTGATGTTTGCTGCATGAACCACGTCGCGTAACCCTTCGGATCAGTGCTCTTCCAAGTCGCCAGCTCCTTATCAGGGATGCTCAGTCTTGTGGGTCGCAACGGCGTCGGATCCTGGCAAGCCGGCAGGATGTCCATGTGGAACTCATTCGCGTACACAATACGCCAGCACCGGTTCTTCTCCTCAAGACGTGCACGGTAGACTGTGTTCTCCTTCAGGCGGTTTCCGACTGCGGTCTTGATAGCCTTAGGACTCGTCTGGTCGGCGCCGAGTTTCAGCTCGCAAACGAGATCGAGATCAAACTCCTCTCGCCCTACAGGCTTGGTCACTGTCCCGATCGCGAACGATCCTTGCGGATATATCCGTGGATCCCATGCAGCCAAGGACGAATCCGGCTTGCTCAGCCAGTCCCCTACCGCCTGATATTTCTCGGTTGCACTCTCACGTTGCGTCCGTGTAAGATCGAGCTCCTCGGCAACATAGGCCAAGAGTGCATCAAGCTGATCTTTTTGTCCTTTCTCCATTTTATGGCTCCGGTAGTGGGTGGAAGGGTGCGGCCTCATGATCAAGGAAGCCAAGCTCACGTAGATCAGAGGAGGTCTCGCGGAACTGTGTGCGC
Organism: uncultured Gammaproteobacteria bacterium; assembly: GCA_964654265.1. Classification (GTDB taxonomy): domain Bacteria; phylum Pseudomonadota; class Gammaproteobacteria; order Tethybacterales; family CBDBMS01; genus CBDBMS01. The sequence continues at coordinate 2,315 of CAZZIL010000549.1, forward strand.
GCCCGACCGGAAAGGTCCTCGGACAGCAGGTCTAGCCGGTACTCATTCGGCAGAACCGGTAGGGTGACCTCAACGTAGCGCTCCTGCCCTAGAAGGGCCTTCGCGCCACCGCTCGCCGCTTGGGACTGGCCCCGCATCATCACATCGACGATCTTCAGACAGTCCAGCAGACCAACGTCCCCAGGATAGCTGTTGGTGGACAATACCTCCGTGGGACCGCCGATTCTCAGAGCTGTGACTTGCTCTCGAGGCACCCCTAGGTATCCCAGTGCCTCGTTGACCGCGATCTGAACAGGGTTGTTTGCCCAGGTCCCACCATCAATGAGGCGAAAACCGGGTTCGACCTCATGCGGAGGCAGGTACGTGGGGGCAGCACTAGTTGCTCTCGCAATATCAACCATCCGCTCCTGACGATCAACCTGCAGTCGGGGGTGGTGGGGGGTCTTGAAGATGTGTATGCCGTCCGGGGGCCGATACGCAGGTATCACCAACCGGGTCTGGCTGTCGCCCAACTGTCGATCGCCAAAGTAGCCGCTTAGGGCATGCTCAAGTCGCTCGGGATCGTAACGACTCCCGACTACCTGGCGCAGAGTCCCTAGCCCTTCGTGTGGGAAAATCTTCGGTCCATCCGTACGGAAGAAGTCGACGATCTCCTTAGCAGGGAGCCCGACCCCCAGTGCCAGCGCAATGATGCCCCCCGAGCTGGTCCCGGCAATCAAGTCGAACGCCGAGGCGACAGGCCGCTTTGTCGCCTGTTCCCACTCCATCAGGAAGCGTGCGGCAAACAATCCCTTCAGTCCGCCTCCGTCAACGGAGAGGATCTGGAATCGTTTCCCGGGTGTCGGTGTCGCTTGCATGACCTCGTATCCTACGCCTATTATAGGACTAGAATCGGGAATTTCAAGCAGTGTGACAGGTTTTTTTGCACGGGGTAGTGCCTGCCCGTTGTCGCCACGCCACCCAACCACTCCGACGTCCCCAACGGGACCGCCGACCCGGGGGGGGGGAGGGTGAATGGTGCATGAAACGCCGTCAATAGGTATAGAATGGTCTATGCGCACCTTGTTGCTCTCACTCGCCCTCACCCTGGCCGTCGGAGTCACCGGAGGCGGCAGTCTGGCCTCCGAGTCCGAATCGGTGTTGCTTGGGCTCGCCACCGACGACTCCATTCCGCGCGAGATCAAGGAGGCCGCCCAGCGGATGGTCGCGCGCAACATCAGCGCGCCCGACGCCCAGCTCGTCGACACCGAGCTCCAAGGCTACCTGCTGCGCCTGGTCAAGCGGATCGAGCCGGCCGAGGACTACTACGCCGGGGTCATCGCGAACGGCAAGCTCAACGCCTTCGCCGGGGTCGGCGGGGTGATCATGGTCAACAGCGGCCTGTGGCTCGCCGCCGACAACGAGGCCGAGCTTGCCGGGGTCGTCGCCCACGAGATCGCCCACCAGAAGCTCCGCCACATCGAGCGCGACATCGAGGACTCCGCCGCCGAGACCGGGCTCAGCATCGCCGCCGCCGCCGCCGGACTCCTCGTCGGCAATCCCGCCCTGCGGGAGGCGCTGATCCTGTCGTCGCCGGGGATCTACACCAGCGGCCAGCTGGAGCGGTCGCGGGAGTTCGAGACCGAGGCCGACGCGATCGGGTTCGACCTGCTGACGAAGGCGGGGCTCGACCCGAACGGGCTGGTGGAGTTCCTCACCAAGATCAAGGAGATGGAGGGCGGCCGGGGCGGCCCCGAGTACCTGCGCTCCCACCCTCTGTCGACGAAGCGGATCGCGATGCTGCGCAACCGGATCGCGGACAGGAACTTCGCCCTTGCGGACGCCCCGGCGATCGACTTCCAGCTGTTGCGGCGGAAGCTGTCGGTGCTGACCAAGTCGGGGGAGCGTGACATCGCGCAGCAGCTGGAGGACATCAGGCGGACCAGCCTGGTCGCGTTCTCGGACGACAAGATCGTCAACCTGTACGAGCTGGTGCTCATGTCCGCGCAGCAGCGGAACTGGGAGGCGTTCGCCACCGGGGAGAGGCTGATCCGGGCCGCGCGCATCCGGCACCCGACGATCGACTCCGCCCTGATCGCGGGGATGCTGATGGCCAACCGCACCAAGGACGCCCGCCTTCTTGCGGCGAGCGCGGTCAAGTCGTTCCCGGACTACCCGGCCCTTGCCATCCTGCACGCGAAGACGCTGGGGACGCAGGACCCCGAGGAGTCCCTGCGGCTGGTCCGCGGCTACCTCGGCACGTTTGACGCCCTGGTCGAGCTGAGGCGCACGGAGGCCCAGCTGCTCGCGGGCATGGGCAGGAAGATCGAGCACCACCTGACGCTGGCGGACCTCTACCTCTCCATGGGCGACCTGGAGGCGGCGCACACCCAGATCAAGGTCGCCCTCAACATCTCCGAGTCGGGCTCCGCGACCCCGACAGAGCGGCGGATGATCACACGGCGACAGGAGAGCTTCGACCGCTACAAGCTCGCGCTGGAGGCGATCTTCGCCTCGTGACACGCCGGCGCCCGGCGGGCGTCAGGTGACGTCGATCAGGTGATCGGGGAGGTGCGCCTTGGCGTAGTCGAGGTAGACCTTGCGGTCGAGGAAGATCTTGTAGATCTCGGGGTCGAGCTCGTTGTCCCGCAGCATGGCGCCCATGATGTCGAGCACCTTCGAGAGCTTCATCTCGCGCTTGTAGGGCCGGTCGGGCGCCGACAGCCCCTCGAACCGGTCCACGATCGAGAGGATCTTCGCCGGGATCGACATGTCCTCGCCCTTGAGGTGGTTCGGGTACCCGGTGCCGTTGACGTTCTCATGGTGTCCGCCCGCGTACTCGGTCACGCGCCGGAGCTCCTGCGGCCACGGCAGGGAGGAAAGCAGCCGGATGGTGATCGACACGTGGTTCTCCATCTCGATGCGCTCCTCCGGGTTGAGGGTGCCGCGGCGGATCGTCAGGTTGTAGTGCTCCTTGTCGTTGATCAGCTCGCGCGAGTCGCCGTTGGTGGCGCTGATCCGGCGCTTGGCGATCTCGGCGAGCCGGTTGAGCGCCTCCGCGTCAAGGAACTGCTGGTTGGTGTTGACGCGCCCCAGGAACTCGAGGTCGCCGTCGACCTCCTTCTGGGCCGCCGCAAGCGCGGCCTGCTCGGCCTCGTCGAGCGCCAGCCCGTTGTCCGCGAGCTTCTTTCTCAGCACCTCGATCTCCTTCAGGTGCTTCAACTGCGCGCACTTCTCCTCGATCAGCTGGATCCGGTCGTAGATGCCCTCCATCTTCGTCGACTTGTCGAGGATGTGCTGCGGGGTGATGATCTTCCCGATGTCGTGGAGCAGCGCCGCGATCTCCAGCTCGTGCATGTCCGCGTCGCTCAGCCTGAAGTCCGCGTAGACGCCCTCGTCGTGCTCGCTGACCGCGCGCGCGAGCCGCAGGGCCAGCTCGGTCACGCGGTGGCAGTGCCCGGCGGTGTGCGGGGACTTCTCGTCGATCGCCACGCTCACCATGCGGACCACCGAGTCGATGAGGTTCTTGAACGACAGCACGTAGATCGAGTTGCTCAGCGCCGCCCCGAGCAACAGCGCGAGGATCTGCGCGAAGTCCAGCTGGCGCTTCGACAGCCGCGCCCCGCCGTTGGGGTTGATCAGCTGAAGCACGCCGATGATGTCGTCCCCGCGCGAGAACAGCGGGATCGCCAGCATCGACTTGGTCTGGTAGTTGTGCTGTCGGTCGAAGTCGCGGACCCGGCTCACGTCGTACCCGTGGTCCGCCCCCAGGTCCGGGAGGTCGATCAGCTCCTGGCGCAGCGCGCAGGCGGTCGCGATGCTCGCGTGGTTCGGCTTCCCCTCGTCGGAGAACAGGGGGAGCGCGATGATCCCCTCCACGTTCACCGGGTCGAAGTCCTCGTAGACGTGCTCGGTCCCCAGCGGCGTGTTGAGGAACACCACCGCCTTCAGCGACTGCTGCTCCTTGTCGTGGATGTAGAGCGTCCCGCCCTCCGCCTGGGTGACGTCCTCCGCCGTTTGCACGATCTGGCGGAAGATCCTCGAGAAACTCCGTTCGTGCGTCACCGCGGTCGCGACCCCGATGACCTTCTTGAGCAGTTCCGACTCCATCGCGTCGGCGTCCTTGGCTTTCGCCATCCTACCTCACCCTCCTTGGAAAGAGCTCACTGAGGCTTCGCGGCCTTCTTTGTCCCAAGCTTCTCCTTGATGCGGGCGGCCTTGCCCCTGCGCTGGCGCAGGTAGTACAGCTTGGCCCTCCGCACGTCCCCCCGGCGCTTGACGGTGATGCTCTCGATGATCGGCGAGTGCGTCTGGAACGTGCGCTCCACCCCGCCGTCGGAGAACATGCGCCGGACGATGAACGACGAGTTCAGCCCCCGGTTGCGCTTCGCGATCACCATCCCCTCGAAGTTCTGCACGCGCCTGTTCTGGCCCTCGACCACGTAGCAGCGCACAGAGACGACATCGCCCGCGGCGAACTCGGGTATGGTCTTGCCGAGCCGCCGGATCTCTTCCTGTTCGAGTTGCTGGATGATGTCCATCGCCGTTTCGGGCGGGATTCTAGCAGGATTCCGGGGGCAACCGGCGTGTGACCGCGCCCGCCAGGTCGGGTCTTTTCCTCGCGGTCGCCCGGACGGCCTCGTCATGCCGCCACTGGGCGATCTTCCCGTGGTCCCCGCCAAGGAGCACTTGGGGGACCCGCCTCCCGTTCCACACCTCGGGGCGGGTGTATACAGGCGGGGCGAGCAGTCCCTCCGCGAAGGAATCGGAGCGGACCGACTCCTCCTTGCCGACCACGCCGTCGACCAGTCGCGCGACCGCGTCGATGACGGCCATGGCGGCGACCTCCCCGCCCGACAGCACGTAGTCCCCGATGGAGACCTCCAGGTCCGCGTGCTCGTCGATCGCCCGCTGGTCAATCCCCTGGTACCTGCCGGAGACCAGGACCAGGGACGGGCACGCCCTGAGATCGCACACCATCCGGTGGTCGAGCGTCCTTCCCTGGGGAGTCAGGAAGACCACCCTCGCCCCGGGCGACGCGACCCTGCAGTGCGCGATGGCATCGGACAGCACGTCGGGCTTCAGCACCATCCCGGCACCCCCGCCGTACGGCCGGTCGTCGACGGTCCGGTGCGCGTCCTGCGCGAAGTCCCGCAGGCAGACGGTGTCCACCCGCAGCAGGCCCCTCTCGATCGCGCGGCCGATCACCCCGGCCCTCAGGAAGCCGGCGAACATCTCCGGGAAGATCGTCACCACCTGGAAGCGCACCTCAGTAGTCCCTCTCCCAGTCGACGGTGATCCGTCCCGCCTCGCCGTCGATCTCGCCGACCACGCCCTTCAGGAACGGGACAAGCACTTCGGCATCGCCCGACCCGACCACCAGCACATCGTTGGGGGGCGTCCTGAAGACGTCGGCCACGGCGCCAAGGTGTTCCCCGCCGCGCGTGCACACGTCCATCCCGATCAGGTCGCACCAGTAGAAGCGGTCCGGGTCGAGACGCCTGAACGCCGAGCGCGCGACAAGCACGGCGCATCCCCGGATCCGCGCGGCATCGTCACGGGTGTCCGTCCCGGCCAGCTTCGCGATCAGCCGCGCGCCTTGGGGGCGGGCTTGCTCGACCCGCACCTCGACCGTCTCCCTCCCGCCGGGGGCGGGCTTTCTAAGAAACCAGGTCGGGTATCCCGCAAGCGACTTGACCGAGTCGGGGTCGGTGTGCACCCGGACCCATCCCTTGACACCGTGGGGGGCGCCGACAGTCCCCATCTCGACCAGCCTGCCGGGGGCGTCGGGCATCACTGGAGAAGAGACTGCGCGTGCGCGCGGCCCCGGGTCAGGCCTGGGCCGGGGCGTCCGTCTCTGGAGGTGTGGAAACCTGCGGGTCGGGAGAGACCGCCGGGGCAGCCTCGCCACCCTCGGTCGCCGCTGGCGGTTGCTCATCCGCCGGCCCGGCCGCCTCCGCGGACTTGAGCGCCTTCGACTTCAGCCTGACGATCTTCCGCACCGCATCGGAGGGGTTTGCGCCCTGCGCGCACCAGTGGGAGTAGCGCCCGAGGTCGATGTCGTACTCCTGCGGCTTTCCGCGCGCGCCCATCCGGGAGTACCCGATGTGCTCGATGAATCCCCCGTCGCGCGGCTTCCTGCTGTCTGCCACGACGATCTTGTAGGCCGGGCGCTTCTTCGCCCCGCCGCGCGCTAGTCTGATCACAACCATGTCAAGC